>NZ_BAABFA010000020.1:0-1079 GCF_039540515.1 Nemorincola caseinilytica
TGGTGGCACGCACGCTATAGCTGCCTGCCGCCGTCTGCATACCGAAAGTGATGGCCGAGCCGCTGCCCGCTACTGCTGTGCCTGTGGCCGTGCTGCCATTGTACAGCTGGTAGCTTACGCCGCTCTGTGAGCCTGCAAGGCCTACGGCCACTCCTGTGCCCGTAGCGCAGTAGCTGCCGCCGCCGTTCACTGCTTTGGCCACCGGCAGGGCGTTCACTATCACGTTCGCGCTGCCGTCCATCCACTTCGTACAACCCGTCAGCGGGTTGGTGGCCAGTATACGGTAGTTGCCTGCTTCGGTCTGCGCGCCCATATCCAGCGGGTCGCCTGCACCCTCTATCGCTGCGCCTACCGCTACCGTACCATTGTACAGCTGGTATTCCATGCCGCCCTCTGTGCCCGAAAGGGTCACGCTCACACCGGCCGCGCCATTGCAAAGGCTGCCGCCGCCGCCTACCGTGAAGCTCACGGGAAGGTCCAGTATGTTCACTGATGTATTGCCTGTCATCGCCATCGTACAGCCCGTAACGTCATTGGTGGCCAGTACGCTGTAGGTGCCTGCTATCGTCTGCAGGCCGAAGCTGATATCGCCGCCGGTGCCTGCTACAGGTGCGCCCATCAGCACTCCGCCGCGGTACAGCTGGTAGCTGATGCCTATGTTCGACGACTGCAGGGTCACATCAACTCCGCTGCCGCCCGAGCAGTAGCTGCCGCCGCCGCCAACCGTGTATTCCAGCGGAAGGGCGTTCACCACCACTGTGGCGCTGCCGCTCATGTAGCGCCCGCACGATGTGATGTTATCCGTAGCCATTATCTTATAGATACCTGCATCCGTCTGTGGCTCGAAGGTCAGCGGGGTGCCGTCGCCGGCCAGCGCTGTGCCTACAGGGTCGGGGCCGTTGTACAGCTGGTAGCTCACGCCGCTGTTGCTGCTGCTCAGGCTCACAGTTACGCCCGTACCGCCTGCGCAGTACGCGCCGCCACCGCTCACAGTGTACTGCTGCGGAAGAGGGTCTATAACTATCGTCTGTGTATTGCTCATCGCGCGGCTGCAGCCGGTGATGGTGCTCGTGGCCAGT
>NZ_BAABFA010000021.1:0-1671 GCF_039540515.1 Nemorincola caseinilytica
CGAGCTGCTGCTGAACGTCACCAGCGAACCGATACAGACCGTCGTGCCAAGCGCAGAGCTCATCTCTATACCCGGTACAACTGTCGGGTTCACTATTATCGTTACGCTGCCGCCCATCATCTGCGTGCACAGCGTCGTCGTGTTCTTACCCATCACCGTGTATACGCCTGCGTCCATCTGGTCGCCGAAGCTTATCGGTGACCCTGTGCCCGCTATCGCCGCACCTACCGGTGTGCCGTCCCTGTACAGCTGGTAGCTGATGCCGGGCGCAGAGCTCATCACACCTACAGGAAGACCTGTCGCCGTAGGGCTGCTGCAGTAGCTGCCGCCGCCTGTCACCGCGAACGCCTCAGGCAGTGCGTATTCCGTTACCGTTACGCTGCCGTTCATGTTGCTCGTACAGCCTGTGGTCGTATTCGTAGCTATCACCGCATACGCACCGCTGGTCGTCAGCATGCCGAAGCTTATCGCACTGCCTGTGCCCGCCTGCGTAGCCCCTGTCACAGGGGTAGCTCCGCGGTACAGCTGGTAGCTCATACCTGCCTGGCTCTGGGCCACACCTATCGCCACACCGCCTGTGCCGCTGCAGTAGGTGCCGCCGCCCGTCACATCGTACGATGCAGGTACTTCGTTCCTTATCACAGCTACGCTGCCGGTCATGGCATTGATACACCCTGTCGCAGGGTTCGTGGCCAGTATGCTGTAGGTACCTGCCACTGTCTGCATGCCGAAGCTCATATCACCGCCATTGCCCGTTATCGTCGTCATCAGCACGCCGCCCTTGTACAGCTGGTAGCTCAGGCCGTTCTGTGTATTGCTGATACCCACTTCCACACCTGCGCCGCCTGCGCAGTACGCGCCGCCGCCCGTCACATCAAAGGCCGTAGGCGCCGCACGGAAGATAGCGCTCACCGTGCCGCTCATCTGGTTCGTACACTCGCTTATGTTGTTGGTGCCTATCACCACATAGCTGCCTGCAGGCTGTGCGCCGAACGTCACAGGGCCGCCATTGCCTGCCACAGGGGCCCCCACGGGGCCTGTCGTGTTATACAGCTGGTAGGTGACGCCTGTCTGTGAGCCCGACTGGTTGATAACTGAACCTGCCGAACCTTCGCAGTACGGGCCGCCGCCTGTGAGCGTGAAGGCCGTTGGCAGCGGGTTGATAACGATAGCAGGGCTACCGCTCATCAGCTGCGTACAGCCGGTCACCGTATTGGTGCCTATCACATAGTAAGAGCCGGGTACTGTCTGGGCGCCAAGGTCTATGACGCCCCCTGTGCCGGGCATCGCTGCGCCCATCATCGTGCTGCCCGTGTACAGCTGGTAGTGGATACCCACCTCAGAGCTGTTCAGCAGTATGTTCACTCCTTCGCCGCCGGCGCAGTAGCTGCTGCCTATAGACAGTACGGGCTGCTGTACGGGAAGGTCATTTATCATTACGTCCACTGTGCCGCTCATATCGTTCACGCAGCCCGTCACATCGTTGGTGGCACGCACGCTATAGCTGCCTGCCGCCGTCTGCATACCGAAAGTGATGGCCGAGCCGCTGCCCGGTACTGCTGTGCCTGTGGCCGTGCTGCCATTGTACAGCTGGTAGCTTATGCCGCTCTGTGAGCCTGCAAGGCCTACGGCCACTCCTGTGCCCGTAGCGCAGTAGCTGCCGCCGCCGTT
>NZ_BAABFA010000022.1:0-4545 GCF_039540515.1 Nemorincola caseinilytica
TACTCCTGTGTGGAGGGGATCCAACAAAGATGAATAAATCACCATAACGACTTTCGAACACTTATGATCTGCGATCGGAAAACGTACTGCCTTGCTACTGCGCCTGGCTCACAGGTGCCACCAGTTGCATGTACAGTTCATTCAGCTTCTCTGCCGGGTCGGTACAGAACCCCGGGTGTACCTTCGATGCCTGCACCACCGTACTGCGTGTGGCCGTCAGCCACCTGAACCGCTCTGCCACGGGCAGCCTGCCTATGGTGCCGCCATCTTTACCCCCCGCACATATCTGCGCAAAGGAGTGCAGGTAGCAGGCTACCTCTTCCACTTCCTGCCGCCCGGCCAGTACAGCCAGCCGCTGCAGCCCGGTATCATACCGCACCTGCAGGAACCTCTTTCCGGCACAGTACAGCACTACCCCCACGTTCAGAAATTCCTCACGTTCTACACGGGGCACGGCCCGTATCACCGCATACTCAAATAAGTGTCGCTCTTGCATCGTTAGCTGCTTTTACAAAGTTATCAGATGCCGCCACCCTATCTGCCAGGAACTTTACATAGGCCTCCCTGTGCGCCGCCGCCGTCTCAAAGGGGCTATCCGTTACCAGCCATTCATCGGGCACCAGGCCCACTATATCCGTTATGCGTTGTTTTGTCAGTATACGCTTGCACTCGCTGTCCGCCTCGTTCAGCAGGGTGGCCTGCGGCAGCAGCACATGGTCCTTTGCCTGTGCAAAGGGTATACGCGCCTTTTCTTCCCAGTTCTGCCACGAATGGTGAAAGTACAGTGCCGCCCCATGATCTATCAGCCATAGCTGGCGGTTCCACATCAGCATATTGGTGTTGCGGCAGGTGCGGTCCACGTTCAGCAGCAGGCAGTCCATCCATACTATGCGCGATGCCGTATGTTCATCCACCTTTGTGGCCACCGGGTCATACGTTATAGAACCCGACAGATAGTGCAACCCAAGGTTCAGCCCTACGCTGGCTTTCAGCAGGTCTTGTATCTCTTCATCGGGCTCGGTACGGCCAAAGGCCGCATCCAGTTGTGCAAATACTATCTCGGGCACACGCATACCCAGTGCGCGGGCTATCTCGCCACCTATCAGCTCGGCTATCAGCGCCTTGCGCCCCTGCCCCGCCCCGCGAAATTTCAGCACATACAAAAAGCCATCATCGGCCTCTGCTATGGCTGGCAGCGATCCGCCCTCGCGCAGCGGCGTCACATACCTCGTTACATTCACCTGCCTTATTTCCATTCAGTTAGCTTATTTCACCGGCTACGAAGTTAGTACATCCCGGCCCAGTTATGCACATGCAAAGCACAACATGCTTCGCGCTGCACCGCCCCTGCAAGATCGGCACGATGTTTTCAGTAACTTTCTATAAAAATACTGCCTATGCAGCAGCCTCACTACCTGGTACCGGCCCATACCGATGGCGCCGAGATAGATATCACCCACTCGCTGCAGGCCGACCTCGTGGAAGAGGCCGAGGACCTCTTTGTAGATGCCAAGAACCGCCTGCTCGATGTGACCCACTGGGCGCGCTATGCAGGCCTGGCGGATGTACGCTTCGCACTGGCCGATGGGCACCGCCATACCGCCACCCGCAAGGCCCGCCGTGGCGACCATATACTCATAGACGGTCGCGGCCCGGGCCAGCCCTACAACGAATACGATGCCTACACCATAGAAGCACTGGAGTACGACGACTATCCCGATACCGGCATGGAGACCTTCGCCATACGCATACACCCATCAGATAGGGTCGCTACAGATAATGGCGATACTGCTACCATAGTCATACAGCGCAACGGTATAAAGGTATCGGCCATATACCATGGCCGCAACAGCCCCACAGGCAGCGATGGCCTGTGGCATGGCATGAGCAATACAGAATGGGAAGCGCTGATGCGCGGCCTTATAGAATATTTCGACTGAATGGCCCGAATTTATTCACCTCCCCTTCGGGGAGGTCGGGAGCGGTCAGGCCCTCTTTACAGGTGGCTCCATCACCATGCCGCACTTCTTGCAGGTACGTTTTTCCACGTCAGAGTAGAAGCGCTCCATCACCGGCGGTAGCTGGGCCACTATGTCCGATACATGCAGGTATTCCTCGTACAGCTTCTCATGGCAGTTCTCGCAAAACCACAGGAAACCGTCCAGTTCCTCGGTCTCGCGCTTTATCTCCAGCACCAGCCCCACGGTATCGGCGCCACGCTGTGGCGAGTGCGGCACACCACCCGGCAGCAGGAACATATCTCCCTCCTTTATGGGTATGTCCACTATCTTGCCATCTTCCTGTATGCGCACCACTATATCGCCCTGTAGCTGGTAGAAAAGCTCCTCGCCTACATTGTAGTGAAAATCCTTGCGTCCATTAGGGCCCCCTACCACCATCACTATGAAGTCGTCGGCCTCTTTGTATACACACTGGTTGCCCACAGGGGGCTTCAGCAGGTGGCGGTTATCCTCTATCCATTTGTTCAGGTTGAACGGGCGCTTTACAGGCATGATATCTTTCTTTTATTGTATTCAGGTATCTATCGCAGCACCTTCATCTTCACCGTCTCTATACGCGTGTTGGTCACCAGCAGTATATCGAATTCGTACTTGTCTATGATGATGCGCTCTTTCATTTTCGGTATGGTCTCGTGCTGGGTGATGATGTAGCCCGACAGCGTCTCCGACTCATCGGTAGGGAAGTGGAAACCATACTTCTCGTTCAGGTAGTCCAGCTCCAGACGGCCAGAGAATATGTATTCGTGCTCGGCTATCTGCTTCTCCACGAATTCCTCCTCATCATACTCGTCATTTATATCGCCGAATATCTCTTCCAGCACATCTTCCATGGTCACTATCCCTGCCGTACCGCCAAATTCGTCTATCACCCATGCTATGCTCTTGCGCTCCTTCGTGAACCTGTTCATCAGGTCTACCGCGCTCATGGCCTCGGGTACCGGTGTTATGGCATGCAGTATGTCCTTTATCACCTGTGGCTTGCGGTTCATATCCAGGTGGTGCATATAGCCCACTATATTGTCTATGTTCTCTTCGTACACTATTATCTTCGACAGCTTCGTGTCTATGAACCGCTTGCGCACCTCGGCTATAGGCATGTCTATGTCCACCGCCTCTATCTCGTTGCGCGGCACCATACACTTGCGCACCTTCACATTCACCAGGTACAGGGCGTTCTCAAAAAGTTCCTGGTTCACCTCGCTGCTCTCGTTCTCGTGCCCATGCATGCTCTGCTTCACAAAAAGCTCCAGGTCCACACGGCTGAAGACCTGCTTGTTCTCCTTTATCCGCACATTGAACAGGTATTTCAGTATGAACTCCGATATGGATACGAATATCCTGGCCACCCACGAGAACAGGAAGTGCATCACCTTCATGGGTATGCTCAGTGCCACCAGCACGGTATCGGCCTTGTGGCGGAAGATGGCCTTCGGCAAGAACTCTGCGAACACCAGTATCACCACCGTGGCCAGTATGGTATCTATCAGCAGCTTGGCATATTCGGGCAGGTGTATGCCGTATTTTATCATCAGCAGGTCCGTGAGCTGCGATGTCAGCAGGCCGTATACTACCAGTATCACGTTCACCCCCACCAGCGCAGTGCCTATGAACTCCTCAGGCCGCTCCATGAAGCCCGACAGTATCTTGCCCGAGTAATGGCCCTGCTTCTTGCGCAGCTCTATGTTCAGCTTATTGGCCGATATGAATGCTATCTCCATACCCGCAAAAAAGCCTATCAGCAGTATGCACAGGAATATATATAGCAATAAATGGGGTACATCCATGTTGCCAAAGATAATAAAAAGCAGGAAGATGCCCACTTCGCCACCTCGTACCCCGACAACCCAATATCACATGTCCCCCACAAAGCAGCAAAGTACTGCCCATACACAAAACATTGTCTTTCAACGCCCACACATTATACACTGTTTTTATAACACAATTTTAAATAGCCGCATGACTTTATGGCCCGGTCTATGCAGTAACTTTAGAGTAACCAAACACCTAAAACTATGAGAGGCCTATTGTATTTCATCGCCGTTGTCCTGGTCATATTCTGGGCATTAGGCGCATTCGCCTGGCATGCCGGCAACCTCATTTACATCTTGCTGGTACTAGCTATCATCTCCTTCCTTCTTGGCGTCATCCGCCGGGGGAACGTGTAGCGCACTACACCCGAACATTCTTATCCATAACCACCAAGGGCCGCTATGCGCGGCCCTTGGTGGTTATACCGTTTAGACATAGAATGGCGGCATGGCGAATTATAGGCCGTAACACCGCCCTCCCCGTTCGGGGAGGGTTGGGGAGGGGCTTATAACAGGTTTTACAAATGCCGGATATTAAAGTCTAAATGGTCTTTACTAGCAGATACCTACATCCTTTACCTGGCGCGGGTCTGGGGCGTAGCCCTGTGCGATAGCCGACCCGTGCCCACACAAGAGAACCGATCTACGATCATAAGTGTTCGAAAGTCGTTATGGTGATTTATTCATCTTTGTTGGATCCCCTCCACACAGGAGTA
>NZ_BAABFA010000023.1:0-127672 GCF_039540515.1 Nemorincola caseinilytica
ATGTGAGGCTCTTTGCTTTTATATATCTACCAGGCGCATGTACACAGGCATCATTGCTTATCTTTGAGCCTATGACCCGTTACATAGCTTTCCTCAGAGCCATCAATGTTGGTGGGCGCACCGTGAAAATGGAAGACCTGCGCCAGCATTTTGCAATGCCCGGCCTCAAGAACATATCTACTTATATACAGAGCGGGAATGTGATCTTCGAACACAGCAGTACCGATGTTCCAGCACTCACAGCCAAAATAGAGGCCCGCATGCTAAAGACACTAGGCTATGAAGTAAAGACATTTCTCAAAACCCCTCCCGAATTACAGGCCATAGTTGCTGATACGCCATTCAAAGACATACCCGCCGATATGGCCCAGCATGTGAGCTTTCTTTCTGCAGTGCCTGCAAAGGAGGCCGTAGAGCAGCTATTGCAGTTCCAGAATGAGAACGAGCAGTTCCACATCGTGGGTACAGATGTTTATATACTGGTAAAGAAGGGAGCATATGGCATGACGAAATTCTCCAATAATTTCTTGGAGAAAAAACTGAAAGTAGCGGCCACCACGCGCAACTGGGCCACCATCAGCAAGCTGGCTCAGATATGAGCTATACTTTTGTTTTGGTCTATTACTGAGTATATTAGCATATGCGCTTTCTCAAATGTCTACTTGTTATATTTTTTATAGGGCTGCATTATGGCCAGGCTCATGCGCAGAACAAGCAATTGAACGATAGCCTTGAACAAGTACTTAAGAATTTGCCTGCCAACGATACCATGCGTGTGCATGTACTGAATAAGCTAGGCAAGATATACCGCAGCATTGACGGCAAGAAAGCGCGTACCTATATACAGCCATCCATAGAGCTGGGGCAGAAGCTGAATTTTTACCAGGGTGTGGCCGAGGCATATAATGTGCTTGCCATGATATGCGACTATGAGGGCAATTACCCCGAGGCTGAGAGGAATTACCATGCAGCTATAGCCATGGGCACTCGTTCTCCCGATAAACTGAAGGTGGCAAAATTGTGGGATAATCTCGGGGGACTGTACAGCAGGATGAGCAAGTTCGATAGTGGACTTGCGGCCTACGACCGCTCCATGAAGATAAAAGAGATACTGGGCGATAAAAAAGGTATAGCCCTTACGCTAGATCAGGTAGCCAATGTATACAACGCACAGGGCCGTTACCCAATGGCCCTTGAGCATTACCTGCGTTCGCTGAAGATAAGGGAAGACCTGCCCGACAATAAAAAATTGCTTGGCACCAGCTACCTCCACCTTGCAATAGTATATGCGCAAATAAAGAACGATACCGAAGCGCTCAGTTACTATGCACGCGCATTGGACATACAAAAAGAAGAAAAGAATACAGAAGAGCTTCTGGCCATATACCTGAACAGGTCTTTCCTGTATGTGAACATGCAGCGCTACGAAGATGCCCTTGCTGATAACAAGGCCGCGCTGGAAATACTGAATAATAGCACCAACATAGCAGCGCTTGTGAATTGCTACAATAGTATGGGCAGCATTCATAAGGCTTTGAAGAATACCGATGAGGCTATAAAATATTATAAGCTGGCATTGCCCCTGGCTATCGAGATGGAAGACCGCTACATGATGGCCACGCTGAACAATAGCCTTGGCGAGATGGCGGCCGTGAAGAAGAATTATGCCGAAGCACTAAAATATCTGGCCACAGGCCACGAGAACGCTGTGGCCGCAGGAGTGCTGGAGTATATAAAAGAGAACTACCTGGCCTATGCCGATGTATACAATGGCATGAACGACCATCGCAATGCATATAAGTACTACAAGCTGTACAGCGAAACAAAAGATTCTATACTCAATAAGGATAATAATGAGGTGATAGCGGAAATGAAGACCCGCTACGAAACAGAGAAGAAAGAGAAAGAGATACTGCAGCTCACCAGCGCCAGGCAAAAGCAGCAATTGCTGCTGAACGAGCGCAATAGGCAACTCACCCTATTCATAGGGCTGTTCGTGATGGTGATAGGGGTAGGGGGCTGGCTTTACAACCGTAACCACCTGAAACAAAAAGCAAGGCTGGATATTGCCATAGCGAATACCGAGACAGTAAGGATGCAGACCATACTGGAGACCGAGCAGGCAGAGCGGAAGCGCATAGCCAAAGACCTGCACGACGAGTTGGGCTCGGGTATATCGCGCATAGTGCTCAGTAATGAGCAGGCGAAAAAACACATCAATGGCAATGTGTCACTGAACAATACGCTGCATAATATAGACAGGACCGTTACAGAACTGGCAGGTAATATGAACAGCCTCATATGGGCCCTGCAGGTAGAGCATGTGACACTCGATAACCTCTTTGCCAGGATGAGGGAATTCGCCAGCGACTTCTTCGACGATTCGCCCATAGAACCTGTGCTGGACCTGCAGAACATCACTGATGTGATGCCCATGAACAAGGAAGAGCTGAAAGACCTGTACCTGGTGTACAAAGAGGCGCTGAACAATGCCATGAAGTATTCCAAAGCCTCGCAGATACACATAAACGCCTCACTGAACGAGGATATGCTGCATATATCTATACAGGACAATGGCGTAGGCATGAATACCGGTAATGAGCAACGTATGGGCAATGGCATAAATAATATGCGGCACAGGGTAGAGAAACATGGCGGCCGGTTCCAGATAGCCGGTGGGCCGGGAGGCACACATATACAGATAGCTGTACCGTTCATACCGGCTACATCCCGGGCCTGAAGCCCTCATATATCATAATACATACCTGCCTTATTCTTAGTGGCCTTTGCAAAGGCATAAAAAAACTATATCAGCCTATGTACATAGTCGATACAGGTAGGTACATGTTTATGGTCAAATGTCCTAATTTTGATAGGATATCTCATTCATGAGCCTACCTTCATTATCGCTGCGACGCCCGGTTCTGGCCATTGTGCTCAACATCATCATTGTTGTATTCGGGGCTATAGGGTTCAAAACGCTGGGCGTAAGGGACTATCCGTCCATCGATCCGCCCATCATCAATGTAAAGACCACCTATGCAGGTGCCAACCCGGATGTGGTAGAATCGCAGATCACAGAGCCGCTGGAAAAATCTATAAACGGTATTGCCGGTGTAAAGAACATTTCATCGACCAGCCTGCAGGGTACCAGCAGCATCAGTGTAGAGTTCGATCTGTCTGTCGACCTGGAGGCTGCGGCCAATGATGTGCGTGATAAGGTATCGCAGGCCATAAAGAGCCTGCCACAGAACATAGATGGCCCACCTGTAGTGGCCAAATCGGATGCCAGTAGCTCGCCCATCATATCTATGACGGTACAGAGCATGACAAAGAACCCCATGCAGCTTACCGACTATGCAGAGAATGTACTGCTGGAACGTCTGCAGACCATACCGGGTGTAAGTAGCATACAGGTATGGGGGCAGAAGTCGTACGCCATGCGCCTCTGGCTCGATCCGCTGAAGATGGCTGCCTATGGTATCACTTTTTCCGATGTGCAGGCAGCGCTCGATAAGCAGAACGTAGAGCTGCCCGCGGGCAAGATATCGGGTGCAGGTACCGAGCTTGCTGTGCGTACACTGGGCAGGCTCAATAACGAGGAGGATTTCAATAACCTCATCATTCGCAATATAGACAGTACCGATATACACCTCAGCGATATAGGCGAGGCAGTGCTGGGCGCTGCCAATGAGGAAACACAGCTAAAGGAAAGTGGTGTACCTATGGTGGCGCTGGCCATCATCCCGCAGCCGGGCTCCAACTATGTTGCCATCTCCGATGAGTTCTACAAGCGTTATGAGCAGATAAAGAAAGACATCCCCGGCGACTTCAAGGTAGATATCGCAATGGATACCACTACTTTTATCAAGAAGTCTATAACAGAGGTAGAGGAAACACTGCTCATTGCCTTCCTGCTCGTTATCATCATCATATACCTCTTCTTCCGCGACTGGCTTATTGCCTTCCGCCCCCTTATCGATATCCCGGTGAGCCTTATAGGTGCGTTCTTCATCATGTACATCATGGGCTTCACCATTAATATCCTCAGCCTGCTGGCCATAGTACTTGCCACCGGCCTTGTGGTAGATGATGGTATAGTGGTAACAGAGAACATCTTCCGAAAGATAGAGCAGGGCATGAACAAGCACCGCGCCGCCAAAGAGGGTAGCGAGGAGATATACTTTGCGGTTATCTCTACTTCCATCACACTGGCTGTAGTGTTCCTGCCCATCATATTCCTGCAGGGCTTCACCGGCAGGCTCTTTCGCGAGTTCGGTATAGTGGTGGCGGGCGCCGTGCTTATATCGGCATTCGTATCACTCACCCTCACACCTGTGCTCAATGTGCTCATGACAAGGGATGTACACAAACCCTCGCGTTTCTACACTCGGTCAGAGCCCTTCTTCCTGTGGATGGAGCGCACCTACAAGAACGGCCTGGTATGGATAATGGGCCGCCGGTGGATAGCGCTTGCAGGTGTGCTGGCATGTTTCGCGCTTATATGGTTCATAGGCAAAGGTCTGCAGAGCGAGCTCGCGCCCATGGAGGACCGCAGCCGTTTCCGCCTGCAGGTCAGTGCGCCCGAAGGCACATCTTACGATGCCATGGACAACTATATGGATCAATTGGTGAATGTGCTTATGGACAGCATACCCGAGAAGAGGGTGGTGCTTTCCATTACAGCGCCCGGCTTCTCCAATGGTTCCATCAATTCGGGCATGGCCAATGTGCGCCTCTCTGAGCCCAATGAGCGTACCCGCAGTCAGGCCGATATAGTGCAGAACCTGGGCAAGGGACTGCAGAAAAAGAGCTTCGGTAAGGCATTCCCCATACAGGAGCAGACAATATCGGTGAAACGCAGCGGTAGCGCCTTTCCTGTAGCCTTCGTGTTGCAGAACATAGATTTCACCAAGCTGCAGAAGGTGTTGCCACGCTTCATGGACGAGGCCAATGCCGACAAGACCTTCCAGGGTGTGGATGTGGATCTCAAGTTCAATAAGCCGGAGCTGTCCGTAAGCATAGACCGTGCAAAGGCATCGGATATGGGCGTGTCCATCAGCGATGTATCGCAGACGTTGCAGTTCGCCCTCAGCAATGGCCGCATGGGTTACTTCACCATGAGCGGCAAGCAGTACCAGGTGATAGGCCAGGTGTTCCGTGGCGACAGGGACGAGCCTGTGGACCTCGGGCAATACTATGTGCGCACCCGCAGTGGCGAGCTCGTATCGCTGGATAACATTGTAGAGATGAAGGAGACCACAAGCCCTTCGCAGATATTCCACTACAACCGTTACAAATCGGCCACCATATCGGCCAACCTGGCCACGGGCAAGACCATAGGCGATGGTATAGATGCCATGACGGCCATCTACGAAAAGCTGGAAAAAGAAAAAGTGATAGACGATAGCTTCAGTTATGGACTGGCAGGTTCTTCGCAAGACTATGCAGAGAGTGCGTCCAATACTTCGTTCGCCTTCCTGCTGGCGCTGGCGCTCATATACCTCATACTTGCAGCCCAGTTCGATAGCTTCATCGATCCTTTCATCATTATGCTTACAGTGCCCCTTGCGCTGGCAGGCGCTGTCCTCACGCTCTGGGCATACGGGCAAACGCTCAATATCTTCTCGCAGATAGGTATGATCATGCTCATAGGCCTTGTTACCAAGAACGGTATACTGATAGTAGAGTACGCCAACAACCTGCGTGAGAAGGGGGCATCAAGGATGGATGCAGCAGTAGAGGCCGCCAGCCTGCGTATGCGCCCTATACTCATGACCAGCCTGGCCATGGTGTTCGGTGCGCTGCCCATTGCGCTGTCGCTGGGTGCAGCATCTACCAGCCGCAAGCCACTGGGCCTGGTCATAGTAGGCGGAGTCATGTTCTCGCTCGTGCTGTCGCTATTCATAGTACCGGTCATATACAGCTACCTTTCGCGCCGCAAGGTGAAGGAAGCATCTATACCCGAGGCCGATAGGCTGGGGGAATGATAGCTCACTCCGCGTTACGTTCCCGCCATTGTTCGGCCCTCATTTCGAAACGTATCTCGCCCTTGTCATATGTACCTGTCTCCTGCCAGCCTGCTGTGCGGTAGAAGGCCGCTGCACGCGTACCCGGCGATGTACTGAGCCATATGGTGGCAGCGGTCTGCGAGAAATACCAATGCAGCATGGCATCGTGCAGCCTGCGGCCTATGCCCCGGCGTTCGTAGGCCGGGTGCAGGAAGAGGGCCCATACATTGTTATGCAAAAGGTCGGCGATGGCAAAGCCCACCACATGTCCATCGGCCTCATACACCCATCCCTTACCATATTCGGTCATATAGGTCACATAGTCCGCATCGGGTACCAGCGCGGGGTCGGAGAGTACATTCTCGCGTACCGAATTGCGCACCACCTGCATTTGTGGTATGTCGGCAAGGGTAGCTTCTCTTAGTGCCATCAGGCCAGTTTTACCAGGCATCTTACATCATTTGGGTTCAGGTACATTTCCAGGCAGTAGCCGTTCGGGTCTATACGGTCGTCCTGTATCATTTGCTGAAATGTGCGGCCTATGCTCTCTACATCGGCCATGAAGTTGTGAATGTCCTTGCCCAGGTATTCGCCTTTCTTTATCACAAAGGGCGAGAACTCGCCACCCGGTATGCCGTCGGCCTCGGTCAGTTTTACCGCTGCCTTATATACCAGCGACCCCTTTCCATCCGGCCACGATATGCCGAAATAGGTACGGCCATTGCCGGGCGGATAAGTGGCATGCAGCCTGTTGTAGATATCTGCCAGTCCATCGGGGAAGGAAGTGGCAGTGAGGCAGTATATCGTAATGTCGTTCTCAAAAGTGTAAATGTTCATAGCATTATTGTTATGCTACAAAAATACCGGGCATTCGCCAGTGCGGCAAATGCCCGGTACTATGGTTTACACTCCTTATTATTTCACCACCGATAGCAGTTGCGATACGCGTATATCGCCGCTGCGCAGCATTACGGTATAAAGGCCTGCGGGCAGGTCTGCAGTAGATATGCTTATCTCCTGCATGCCTGCCATTTGTCGGGCGGGCGCTATGGCCACTCTGCGGCCCAGTGCATCATACACACATACATCCGTCACAGTGGCTTCGCCTAGTGCAAAGGATACCCTTACTTCATCGCTGGCAGGGTTGGGGTATAGCCGCATCTCTACGGGTGCTGCGTTACTTGTGCTGCTTACAGCAGCAGGCGCACCGGCCACCGGCGGGTGCGATGTGGTAGCGCTGTTCAGCACATGCCCATAGGTGGGGCTTTCAGTATTATTGTCTATCAGCAGGGCTATGCAGCGCAGCCTGTTGGGGTTCCAGTTGGCAGGTATGGTCACAGCCGGAAAGTCGTAAGAATAGAAAGAGTCGGTATGCAATGCAGAGGGCAGGCTTCCGGCTATACCATTGGGGTTCCTGTATAGGTCTTCGGGAATGCTCCATCGGGCTACAAAGCGGAACTTTATGCTGCCGGGGGCTATTATATCGGCAGAGTCGTCAAAGCTGTAGCCGCAGCCATACATTTCCAGCGCAGAGATATGGTAGGCGTTCGCCTGCTGGAACCACCAGTCCGTACCCGTCACGCCATCTTCGGTCACTATCAGTTCCAGCCTGTGGTCGCCGGTCAGTTCCATGGCGGGTTTTATGGTGGCGCGTGCTTTTAGTACGCCGCCGGTAGTGGTCTGTGTCACGCCTATGTCTGCAAAGCCGAATGTTTTCTTGTTCAGCCGCATCTCGTTGAATGTCTCGTCCAGGAGGTGCTTCTTGCGTCTGTCCAGTATCAGCGATGGGTAGCCATTCATCATATTGCGGTTGGTGAATGTGTCGTATATGCGTGTGGTAGCATTATCTTTCGCCATACCATCCTGCTCTACTTTAGAGTGTACACATACTATGCTGGCATATGCCGAATCCATCTTCCACAGCGAGTCCATATATACTATTCCCTTGGGGCACCAGCCGCACCATGTACCTGTCAGTTCCTCGGTAAAGAGTCTTTTGGTAGGCATGTGTGGTGCCGCGAACCCGGTGATGGTGGTGCGTATGGTATCGTTGGCGGGGTTGGTATCGCCGGGTGCCGCTATCCATATCTTCACATCTTTAGGACCCACAGATGGCACCACATAGGGTACCGAGAACGCCGTGAAAGATGTGACCCCGAACGAAGTACAGACCGGAGAAGTGAAGAACTGCGACATAGGCGTACCGCTGCCTATCTGCCAGTATACCGTATAGGCCGTTGCATCCGTCAGGCCGGCATTGTATATACCGCCTATGAAGGTGGCGGAATCGCCCACCCTTACATAGCTTTCTACTGTGCCCTTCTGTGGGGTTATGTAGGTAATGCCCAGGTCGGCAGCGGCTATGGGGTCGAAGATCTTTATGTTGTCGATAGCTAAGCCGAACAGGCCGCCACCATAGGCGCCCGAACCGGGCGTACTGTGATAGCAGAAACGCAGCTTGCAATTGGTAGCGCCAGTATAGGCAGACATGTCCATGAATTCCGTTGCCCATAGGCCGGTGATATCCACAGTATCCAATACGGTAAAAGAGGCGCCCCCGTTCGTCGATATCTCCACCCAGGCTATCTCATATCCCCAGAAACCCATGTGTACGCAGTCGAAAGAAAGGTGTGGGTTCGTAGCCCCTGCCATGCTGAAGGTAGTTGTGGTCAGTTGTGCTACATCGTTCCAGAATTTTTTGTTGTCATCTACTATGCAGTATGTAGTGTGGTCGGCCACCTCACCTAGTGGCCAGCGTGTGGGGCCTTTATGTGTCTCCCACCCGTCGCCCCCGCCAGAGTGGGTCTCTGTCCACCCCGTAGGCAGGCCGGGTACGGCAACGCTCTCAAAATTCTGAGAGTAGATGATGGTCTGCGCGTATGCCCTTAGCATACCGCAGGTAATGACAAGAACGAACAATAAATATTTTCTCATGTTTTTAGTTCCTCATGGTAGATACACACTTTAAGACAGTACAGAAATAGAAAATGTTTGATAGAAGCGCACATTTAATGGTAAAATGATGTGGTCGCAGTTATCGGCCGATACTTATACATTGTTGCTTATTCACCTGCGGTATATGGAAATGTTATAAAAAGTATGCTACCCTGCAAAAACGTCCATCCATCCCCAAATTCCCTTAAATTGCGTTGTTACAGAACTCTATGAACAATTACGATTGGCTGGTAGCGAGATTGGATGCATTCATACGAAAGTATTATGCCAATAAACTGATAAGGGGTGTACTCGTATTCCTTAGTTGTGTGTTGTTCTATGTGCTTATGGTCACCCTGGGCGAGTATTACCTGTACCTGCCGGTATGGGTGCGCGTAGGGCTGCTTTCGGTATTTGTGGCGCTGGGTCTTTCGGCCCTGGTGGTATGGGTAGCCATTCCGCTGGCAAAAATGGCACGCCTTGGTTCTGTTATCTCTCACGAGCAGGCCGCCGAGATCATAGGCCGGCACTTTCCCGAGGTAAGTGATAAGCTGCTGAACATTCTGCAACTGCACAGCCGCCCTGCCGACCGCGAAAGCCGCGAACTGGCCGAGGCCAGCATCAGCCAGAAGATAGGGCAGATATCTGTTGTTCCCATCTCATCGGCCATAGACCTCTCGGGCAACCGCAGGTATCTGCGTTTCCTGCTACCTCCGCTCATGGCCGGTATCTTCATACTGATAGCCGCGCCCAATGTGTTCAAAGAAAGCAGCGAGCGACTGCTGCGTCCCACTACAGAGTTCGAGCGGCCTGCGCCCTTCCGCTTCGTGGTGAAGAACAAGGACCTTACTGCTGTTCGTAACAGCGATCTCTCCATCACCATGCAGGTAGAGGGCGATGCCCTGCCTGCCGATGCATCTGTAGAGATAGGCGACGAACTGGTAGCCATGCGCCCCACAGAAGGCCATACTTTCGAATACACTTTCCGCAATGTTACCGAGGCCATGGAGTTCCGTTTTCATGCGGCAGGTTTCCGCTCCAGGCCATATGCCATACGGGTCATACAGCGGCCCGTGCTGCGCTCTTTCAGTATAGCCATACACTATCCTGCCTATCTGGACAAGAAGGACGAGGTGCGCAACAGCCTTGGCGATATGGTATTGCCTGTGGGCAGTACCGTAAGCTGGACACTACTTACCAACCATACCGATGCTGCTGCCATCCGCTTCGAGGGTAGCAATGCAGTAACACTGGGTAGCGGTACCGACAAGTATTCATATAGTTCGCGCTTCATGGGCGATAGTGCCTATACGCTTACCCTCTTCAACAATAAAGCAGCCGTTGCCGATAGCTTTACCTACCATGTACAGGTCATCCCCGACCAGTACCCTGTCATAGAGCTGCAGCAGTTCCGCGACAGCCTTAGCGGCAAGCAGATACTCCTGAGCGGATCGGCCGGAGACGATCATGGTATCTCCCGCGTACTCTTCCATTACAACATTACCGCTGGTGCCAAGACCGTAGAAAGCAAGAGCATACCGCTGAAGATCGGCTCAGGCGCGCTCGCCAGTTTCGAGCAGTACTTCGATATTCACTCGCTCAACCTTGCCGCCGGGCAGAAGGTATCCTACTACATAGAGGCATGGGACAATGATGGGGTACATGGCAGCAAGGCATCGCGCAGCGATGTGATGAGCTACCAGATGTACGATGCCGAGCAGATGGACTCTGCCATAAAGGAGAACAGCGAGCAGATAAATGCAGGCATAAGCAGCAGCGCCGAGCGTACCAAACAGTTGCAGAGCGACTACAAGGACGCCCAGAACAAAATGATGCAGAGCAGCAACATGGACTGGCAGACAGAACAGATGCTGCAGCAGATGATGGAGAAGCAGAAAGACCTGAAAACACAGGTGGAGAAGGTGAAGGAACGCTTTGAAGAACAGATACAGCAGAGCGAGCAGAAGAACTATAGCGAAGACCTGAAGGAAAAACAGCAGGAGCTGAACAAACAGCTCAATAATATGCTGAACGAGGAGCTGAAGAAGCAGATGGAGAAGCTGCAGGAGCTGATGCAGAAGCTGAACAAGGAGCAGGCCATGGAGGCCATGAAACAGCTGGAGCAGGAGAACAAGCTCTTCAGTATGGACATGGAGCGTATGCAGGAGCTGATGAAGCGCATGGAACTGCAGATGCGCATGGAAGACCTGGCCAATAAGGCCGAGGAGATAGCACAGAAGCAACGCGACCTGAAAGACCAGACCGTACAGAATAAAAAAGATGCTGCCACCCTGGCCAAGGAGCAGAAAAAGCTGCAGGAGCAACTGGAAAAGGCACTGAAGGAAGACCTGAAGGAGGCACAGCAACTGGCCAAAGAGACCAAGGAGAAAGACCGCATGGAGAACGAGGAACAGAAGGGCAAGGATGCGGCCAAGGATATGGAACAGGGCGCTCAGGACCTGGATCAGAAGCAGAACGACAAGGCAGGTAAGGAACAGGACGATGCCGCGAAGAACCTGGAAGAAATGGCCAAAAGCCTGCGCGAAAAGGCCGCAGGTATGGACATGGAGCAGATAGAGCTGGACATAAAGGCCACGCGCCAGATACTTTCTAACCTCATACGCCTTTCATTTGCGCAGGAAGACCTTATGGACAAGGTAAAGGTCACCTCCCCGGCATCGCAGGCATACCTGGAGAATATGACCGAGCAGAACAAGCTGCACCGCAATTCGAAGATGATACGCGACAGCCTGTTCGAGCTCAGTAAGCGCATAGTGAAGCTGGCGCCCAATATCAACAAATCTACCACAGACCTGGAGCGCCGTATGCAGATGGCCGTGAAGAACCTCGAGGATCGCCGCATACCCACTGCCACTACCGATCAGCAGTACGTTATGACGTACACCAACAATCTTGCACTCCTGCTCAACGAGCTTCTGGCCAACCTTATGCAGCAGCAGAGCCAGGGCAAGCAGGGTGGCTCGGCAGGTATGTGCCGCAAGCCGGGGGGCAAAAAAGGCCAGTCGGGTAGCGGGCCGCAACTGTCCGATATCATTACCCAGCAGCAGCAGCTGGGCGACGGCATGTCCAAGATGCAGAAGCCCGGCAACAAGCCCGGCGATGGCAAGGAAGGTCAGAAGGATGGTGATAAGCCGGGGCAACAGCCGGGTCAGAAACCGGGCCAGGGCAATAAGCCCGGGCAGGGACCCAACGGGCAGGGTAGTGCGGGTAGCGGCAATGGCCAGGAGGGTGATAATGGCGAATATGGCAATGCCGAACAACTGGCAAAACTGGCCCAGCAGCAGGCCGCCATACGCCGCCAGCTGGCCGAGATGGCCAGCAAGCTCAATAGCAAGGGCATGGGCGCACTGAGCAAAGAGCTGCGCGAGCTGGAGCAGAAGATGGACAAGAACGAGACCGACCTTGTGAACCGCCGCGTCAATAGCCCCGACCTCATGATACGGCAGAAGGAGATAGAGACCCGCCTGCTGGAGGCCGAAAAGGCCATACGCGAGCAGGAGCAGGACGAAAAACGTTCTTCCAAGAGCGCCGGGGACCCCAGCCGCCCCATACCGGCCGAGCTGCAGAAGTACATCACCGATAAGAAGCAGATGCTGGAACAGTACAAGACCGTTCCACCGCAGTTGCGTCCCTACTACCGCCAGATGGTAGAGCAGTATTTCCAGATCATCGGGAATAAATAAAAGCACTGGGTATAAAAGAGGCAAGGCAGCAAATGAAGAAGAGTTGCAGATGATGCGTATTTTTGCAACCGTTCAAAATATCCCTTGTTATCTTGAAAGACATTAAGTTGCACATACTGGCCATTGCGGCCCACCCCGACGACCTGGAACTTGGCTGCGGGGGAACCCTCATCAAGCATGCACAGGCCGGGCAGGCCATAGGTATAGTAGACCTTACCGAGGGCGAGCTAGGCACACGCGGCAGTGTGGCCCAGCGCTACGAAGAGGCCGCGCACGCTGCCAAAGTGATGGGTGTAGCGGTGCGCGAGAACGCCCGCATGGCCGATGGCTTCTTTGTGAACGACGAGGCCCACCAGCGCAGGCTCATAACATATATACGCCGTTTCCGGCCAGAGATAGTGATAGCCAATTCCCTCAGCGACCGCCACCCCGATCATGGCAAGGGCGGCAAGCTCATTGCCGATGCATGCTTCCTGGCCGGGCTGGCCAGGATAGAGACCATGCACGAAGGCGAGGCGCAAAAGCCATGGCGCCCCAAACGTGTCTTCCACATCATACAGGACAGAATGCTGGAGCCTACCTTCCTCGTAGACATATCAGACACCTTCGAGCAGAAGATGGAGGCCATAAAGTGCTATACCAGCCAGTTCCACGACCCCGCGTCCACAGAGCCAGCCACATATATATCTACCGGCCGTTTCCTTGACGACCTCCGCAGTCGTGATGCCCTTATGGGCAAGCGCATAGGCACCCGCTATGCCGAGGGTTTCGTATGCGAGAACATACCCGGCATAGCCAGCCTTGATGCCCTTATACTGCCCGAAATGGCCTAAAAACACTTACTTTTGCCCGCTTGTACACCAGGAAGAAACAGTACGTCTATCATTTTTTTATTTTTTTATTTTTTTATTCTGATCTTTCCCGTACCTTTGCGTTCCCAAAAATAATCGATCATGGCTCGCGTTTGTCAGGTAACAGGTAGAAAACCCGTAGTAGGACACAAAGTATCTTTCTCTAACAAGAAGGCGAAGCGCCGTTTTCTGCCCAATCTGCAGACAAAGCGTTTCTACCTGCCCGAGGAAGACCGTTGGGTAACGCTGAAGTTGACCACTGATGCTATCCGTACCATAAACAAGAACGGTCTGCTCAATACAGTGAAAGACCTCCGCGCTAACGGTGTCGCTATCTAATTTTTCAGTCAAGTAAAGTAAATAATTCTATAAAATGGCCAAGAAAGGAAACCGCGTTCAGGTAATAATGGAATGCACCGAGCATAAAGGTACCGGCATGCCCGGCACCAGCCGCTACATTACCACCAAAAACAAAAAGAACACTACTGAGCGTCTGGAGCTTAAGAAGTACAACCCCATCCTGAAGAGGGTCACAGTTCACAAAGAAATTAAATAATCTTATAAAATATTCTGATCAATGGCAAAAGCAGCTAAGACCGCGATAAAGAAAGACCCTAAGCTGGCAGCAGAAGCAAAGAACTACACCAAGGTCATAAAGGCGGTACGCAGCCCCAAGACCGGTGCATATACTTTCAAAGAGGGTATGGTGCACAAGGATAAAGTGAAAGATTTCCTTGCCAACGTAAAGTAAGCCAACCCCTGTAGGCCCGGGAACTATAATACCCAGGGACCTGTAAACATATTATCATACAGCCACTCTCACGGGTGGCTTTTTTTGCTATGGCCATTCGGCCTGCCTTTGTTATGCATACCATCGCATTGCTGTCCATACCACTAGCCATGGCGCTCACCGCCTGGTGCACGGCCTACTTCCTTTTGTGGGGTGTGCTGTACCCGCTCAGGCCGGCGCGTGTGTTCGGTATCTCCCTGCAGGGCTCCCTGCCCCGGCAGTTGCGCACATCGGCCGGGGCCATGGCCAGAGTGCTGGCCGTAGAGGTAGTGGCCGCGGCAGGCAGTATGGCCGCCTCTGCAGGCTCCACAGGTATGGCCGCCATGCGCCCGCTTATCGAAAGCCACCTCGATACCTACCTGCGTGTGCGCCTGCGCGAAAAAATGCCCGTCATAGCCTCCTTCATAGGCGATAGCACCATACTGAAGCTGAAAGAGAGCATGATAGAGGAGATAGATGTGCTGCTGCCGCAGGTGATGGCAGGCTACATATCATCTGCGGTGACCGTGCCTGCCGTACAGGACAAGATAAGGCTGGCGCTGGAAGCTACCGATGAGCAAAAACTGGAGACCCTGGCAGGTCCTGCGCTCAGGCAGGCACGCGCCCGTATACCGTGGTACTGTGCCCTTACGGCATTGGCGGCTGGTATACTCCTCTCTGCACTACTGTACTTTTTTGCCTGCTGATCCCCTTTGTCACCCGCTCACTGCTATTTGCGGTAAGAAATTTCATCTTTTTTTAACATGCATTGTGGAAAAAAGATGCGGTAAAAAACAAAAAAAATCGTAGAAAAAAGCAGTATGTATCTATTAATTATATAGCTTTGAACCTCATTAATTTATTGGCAATGATAAAAAGATCCTTACTATTAGCTGCTGCTTCGCTTTGTCTTATCCCTACAGGAAAGGCGCAGTCGCAGTTGCAACCTTGTGCTACAGACGAGATGACACATCTGAGGATGGCGGAACATCCTGAAATAGCAGACCTTGAAGCAGACTTCGAAAGGCAGATACAGGCAGCTATCAAGAAGATAGATCTCGGTATCGCTAAGAAGGGCACCGCCGATCAGAGCAATAACGAGAGCTTCTGGTACGATATTCCCATCGTTGTGCACGTTATACACGATTACAATACTTATAACACCACCACCTTCAACGGTGATTTCATACCCGACGACTTCATTTACAAAGCAGTACGAGACTGGAACATCGTATTCGCCAAGAAGAATGCCGATACTGCCGATGTTATCGCTCCATTCAAAAAATGGATAGGCAACCCCCGCATAAGGCTGCACCTCGCCACTGTCGATCCCTATGGCAACCCCACAAAGGGCATCCTGCGCAAGCGCTCTTACCTCACTTATGCAGGTGGCGATGACACCAAGTTCGAGAACTGGCCCAACAATGCTTACATGAACCTCTGGTTCATCAACAAGATGAGCGCAGACCATAGCCAGGCCGCAGCCTATGCCTACAAGCCTTCTACTGCTGCCTTCATACCATACTATGACGGCGTTATAGCCCTTGCAGGTTACATGAACAACGGCTCTAAGACCCTGCCGCATGAGCTGGGCCACGAGTTCAACCTGAGCCACACATGGGGCGATACCAACCAGCCCGATGTAGCATGTGGCGATGACAACGTGGATGATACACCGCCCACAAAAGGTCATAACACTACAGGCTGTACTGCATCAAGCATTTACGACAGCACCTGCGCTACCAACTACTTCAAGATCTACACCGATACGCTGGGCAATATACAGCTCATCAACTATCCGGATACTACCAACGCGCAGAACATAATGGATTACACCTATTGCGACAAGATGTTCACAAAGGGCCAGGTACAGCGTATGCACCTGACACTGAACAGCGATATAGCAGGCAGGAACAATCTGTGGGACTCTACCAACCTGGTGCTTACAGGTGCCATGCAGCCAATGCCAGACCTGAAGCCTACCCCCGACTTCTCGCTCACATATCCCGGCGTGGCAAGCTACCTTAGCAAGAATGCGAATTTCGCATTCCCCGATAAGGATGTGACCTTCACCAACTTCTCTTACAACGATACCGTTACCAATGTAGACTGGACATTCACTAACGGTTCTACAGTAGTTACCAAGTCTTCTATCACCAACTTCAACCAGCAGTTCTCTGTACCAGGCTGGTACGATGTGAAGATGGTGGCAAGGGGCAACAACTCTGGCGATGCAGAGCGCACATGGTCTAAAGCATTCTATGTGGCCGACCCCAACTCTACGTCTGCTGCCGGTTACATACAGGAGTTCGCAGAAGGTGGCGACCGCGATAAGTGGGCTATGTTCAACTACTTCAACAACGAATTCAAGTGGGAATATGCCAATGTAGGTGTGTATGACAACTCTTGCGTGAAGTACAAAGGCTATGACGACAGGTACAATCCTCCGTTCGCAAGGCCACTCACAGGTACCCCTAAAGGTGATTATGACGATCTGTTCTCTATACCGTTCAATGTTACCGGTATGGGCTCGTCTCCTTACCTCTACTTCCACTACTCTGGTGCTACACGTTCCAGCGCTACCGTCAACATCACCGATACCCTGCTTGTAGAGTACTCTGTGAACAAGGGCGTGAACTGGAACTCTCTGGCCAAGCTGGGCAAATCAGAGCTGTTCAACAAAGGTTCTATATACACTCCGTATACACCTACAGTTGTTACCGACTGGGTAGAGAAAGGTATAAAGCTGCCTGCTAACGCTGTTACCAACTACACTATCATCCGCTTCCGTTACAAGCCTAACGTAGGTTCTGACGGTATGAGCACCGGCAACAACTTCTTCCTGGACAGGGTGTCTATCAGCCCATTCGCGGTGAATGTGAACAATGTTGCAGCTAATACTGCCAACGTGTTGGTGCTGCCTAATCCTACACAGGGCGATGCCTATGTAGTGGTGAAGAGCGCTACTAATACTGATGCCAAAATATCGGTAACAGACATAACAGGTAAAGTGGTATACACTGCCGAGGCTGCTGTTACTGCCGGCGTAGCACAGATACAGATACCTGCATCTGCTATAGCTACCAAAGGTATGTACCTGGTACAGGTGCTTACCGGCAGCGAGACCTCTACACAGAAGCTCGTAGTGTACTAATAGCCAGCACATAAAAGAACAATGATAGCAGCGGTCGCACCACATGGTGCGACCGCTGCGTTTTTTCTTTTTGTTTCATTGCAACACCTCTATCTTTGTATAAACGCATAGCATGATAGAGGAAAGCACTCCGATGGAACAGCACAGCGACAGCTCGCTCAATATAGTATCGCTCAGGCAGGCCAATATATACCAGGGCAACAGCCTGGTACTGAACAACGTGAACCTGGAGGTAGATAAAGGTGAGTTCATTTACCTGATAGGTAAGACAGGTACCGGCAAGTCCAGCCTGCTGAAGACCCTCTATGGCGATCTGTACCTGAAGGAAGGAGAGGGCAATGTGGCAGGCTTCGACCTGAAGCAGCTCACATGGAAGAAGATACCGCTGCTGCGTCGCAACCTGGGTATCGTTTTCCAGGATTTCCGTCTTCTTACCGATCGTGATGTGTATGACAACCTGGAATTCGTGCTGAAGGCCACCGGCTGGAAAGATAAGGTGATGATGAAGGAGAAGATAGAGAACGTGCTGGCCAAGGTGGGCCTCAAGAACAAAGGCAGTAAAATGCCCTACGAGATGTCGGGCGGGGAGCAGCAGCGTGTAGATATAGCAAGGGCGCTGCTCAACAATCCCATGCTCATCCTGGCCGACGAACCTACCGGCAACCTGGACCCCGACACTACCGACGAGATCATGCAATTGCTCTTCAACATTTGCCGCGATATACAAACGGCCTTCATCATGGCCACGCACGACTATGGCATCATACAGCGCTACCCGGCCAGGGTGGTGCGCATAGAGCATGGCCATGTAAAAGAGATAAGCGCAGCAGGCGTATGACCCTTCTAAAAGCATACTACGCTACTACATACACAATGAAAAATGCCATCATAACAGTAATGTTGCTCTGCGGCCTGGTATTTGCAGGCTGCAAGAAGAAGAAAGGCGATATAGTGGCCTATGCCATGGAAGAACGTGCCCGCATAGAAAAAAAACTGAAAGAGTTCTCCATTCGCCAGGCCGATGACGTCATTTCTAAAGAAAAAGGGGCGCTCATAGGTTATTTCGACGGCGATGTGCCGCAAAAGGTAAGCAGCCAGAATTTTGGCTCGCGCAGCCGTACCTTCCGTACCTACTATTTTTCTGATGGGATGCTCATTCTTGTAGAAGAGCAGCGCTATGTGTACAATATGCCCGTTACCTATACCGAAGACGTGGCCCGTGCCCAGGGCGACAGTGTATGGTACGATGATAGCAAGACCGTGCTGGAGAAGAACTATTACTACCTGGATGATAACCAGTTGGTGAAGTGGATAGACGAGGAAGGACACGATATACCGGCGAACAATGCGGAATTCGTGCAAATGCAGCCCGAACTGCTCTCGCAGGCCATATATGCACTGAAGCAGTTGGAAGAGAAGTAATGCGCAAAAAAAATGGCACAGCGGCCGGTCATCCGGCTCTGGTGCCATGTAACATGCGTTCTTATTCGGGGGGAAACGCAAAGGGCCGGTCTACAGGGGCTTAGCAAGTGCTGCTATATAAGACGTGATCGCGGCCTTATATCTTGGGTACACGCAAAATAAAATACGTCACACAGTATCCACATCCGCTATTTTTACCCGGCAAAGAAGCTAAATTATCGTACTTTCGCACGCGGTATCACAGCCCTCTACATGTTGCAGCAAGAGACCATACAAGCCGGAGGTAACAGTAACCTTATCACTCGCATTAAGGACTACAACCAGTTGCTGAAACCCAATCTCAGCGGTATGGTAGTGTTCAGTAGTGTCATAGGCTACCTTATGGCGCCAAATATATCCTTCTCATGGGGCGATATAGGTATGTGGTTGCGGGTCATTGTGTTGTTCATAGGGGGTATGATGGTGACCGGCGGTGCCAATACCATCAACCAGATACTGGAGCGCGACAGCGACCGCCTTATGAAGCGCACCCGCACCCGCCCCCTGCCTGATGGCCGCCTCGGCGATACCGAAGCCTGGATATTCGCTACCGTCATGGGCGTTACAGGTGCCATTACCCTGGCATTTTTCTTCCATCCCCTTGCGGGTCTGCTTAGTTTCTTCTCCCTGTTGCTGTACGCCTTTGTGTATACACCCATGAAGAAGATACATCCCGTGGCCGTTTTCATAGGCGCCATACCGGGTGCATTGCCGCCACTTATTGGCTGGGTGGCAGCTACCGGCAGCATAGATGCAGGTGGCCTTGTGCTTTTCTCATTACAGTTCTTCTGGCAGTTCCCGCATTTCTGGGCCATAGCCTGGGTGGCCTTCGACGACTATGCCAATGCAGGTATACGCATGCTGCCCACGCGTGAGAAAGAATCGCGTTTCACGGCCATACAATGCATTATGTACAGCCTGGTGCTCATACCTATGGCCATGCTGCCCAATATGTTCGGTATGACGGGCAATATAGGCACCATACTATCGGTGGCATGTGGGGTCATGTACCTTGCCGCATCTATCGCTTTCTACATCCGCAACGATCACAGGTCGGCCCGCAGGGTCATGTTCGCATCTTTTATCTATTTGCCCGTAGTGCTGCTGGCATTGGTGATAGACAAGCTGTGAGCACCCGTTGGCGCGCTGTAGAACGGCATAGAAGAGAGCACGTCGCAGGAGGAGGTTCAATATGGAAATGATCAAAGAAAGACGGAAGATACATCCGCAGAAATTCATGATGTGGATAGCCATAGGCAGTATGGCCATGGCGTTCGCGGGTCTTACCAGTGGTTTCCTGGTAAGGCAGGCACAGGGCAACTGGCGCTATTATGAGCTGCCCTCCATGTTCTGGTATTCTACCGTGGCAGTGGTCATCAGCAGCATCACCATGATAATGGGTGTACGCGCCTTCAAAGAGCGCCAGATGCCCCGTTTCAGGTTGTTCATCTCTACCACGCTCGTTCTGGGTATTCTCTTCGGCCTGCTGCAATATGGCGGTTTCTACCAGCTATACCACCAGCTACAGCAGATCCGCATCAATGGCGAGACCCTCAAACAGGCCGCTCCCGTGCGTATAGACGGCAACCCCAGCGAATCTTTCCTTTTCATCATAGCAGGCCTGCACCTGGCCCATATGGCAGGGGGCGTTATAGGCCTCATTATAGTGTTTTTCAGGGCGTTCAGCACCCGTGTAAAGGTCTACAATGCCACCGGCCTGGAAATAATTGCCACTTACTGGCATTTTGTTGATATATTGTGGGTATATTTATTTGTCTTTTTTCTGGCAAATCAATAAAATTGTTTCGAAATTCGCACACGCATTCACAACTGATAATACATACACTTTCAAAGCACATTATGTCGCATTCTACAGTAGTTACTTCAGCACCTAAAGAAAATGTTTGGATAGGTGGCCGCTCGCCCTACAACGTGAGCTATGGCAAAATGATGATGTGGTTCTTCCTGTTATCGGATGCGCTCACTTTCGGAGCGTTGCTGATATCTTACGGTACCACTCGTTTCTTCAGCGCCGTATGGCCCGACCCCAACGAGGTCTTCAAGGCATTCCCATTCATGCATGGCAGTGCGCCCCTCCTCTTCGTGAGCTTGATGACCTTCATCCTCATCATGAGCTCTGTTACCATGGTGCTTGCTGTACATGCCGGTCACTATGGCGATAAAAAAGCAGTGGCCAAATGGCTCCTGTGGACCATCATAGGTGGTATATGCTTCCTTGCCTGCCAGGCCTGGGAATGGACACACCTGCATGGCGAGCTGGGTGGCCTGTGGGGTACATTCACCGATCCTAACACACCTGTTAGTTCGTTCCATCACTTCTTCAACCACCACACTGCCGGCCATGTGCTGGAAACACAACCGCTGGTGGCTATGCAGGCTACGCACAACTTCTTCAACTACTTCTTCACCATCACCGGTTTCCACGGTGGCCACGTTACATCGGGTGTTGTCTTCAACATCCTCATACTGGTGAATACCGTGAACGGTGTATACGAGCGCCGCGGCCACTACGAAATGGTAGAGAAGATAGGCCTCTACTGGCACTTTGTAGACCTCGTTTGGGTATTCGTGTTCACCTGCTTCTACCTGCTCTAACAGTAAGGGTCAATTCATAATTCATAATTCATAATTCATAATTATACAAAGAAATGTCAGCACATCATTCAGATAGCATACAGTCCCTGTACGAGGGCGATCAGTCGAAGCTCTACTCGGGTGTAATGGCGCACCACCACGGCGATATCAATTCCGCCGAAAGCAAAGCACAGATAAAGAAGATATGGAAGGTATTTTGGATACTGCTCGTTATCACCGTGGCCGAGGTGGTAGTAGGTATGTTCTTCAGTCATGCCATTGCCAAGGGTCTCGTTAACTTCTTCTTCCTTGCCCTCACCATCCTGAAGGCAGGCTATATCGTATCCATATTCATGCACCTTGGCGATGAGGTGCGTGCCTTCATCTCTACTGTGCTCATACCACTGGTACTGTTCGTATGGTTCATCATAGCCTTCCTTGCCGATGGCTTCTTCTGGCTGCGTATGAACAATTCATCACCTGCACGCGGCGATAAGGTCGAAGCAGTTCAGCATCACAAATAATGAGTACTAAAAAGAACGGTAATAAATTCATTTTCGGGTTAGCGGTGGCGTTCGTGCTACCGCTTTCTTTTTACATGATAGCCAAGCTGCTGTCGAAAGATAAGATACACCTGCCCGGCCATTACAGGGTAGAGCGTGTGAACGCTGTGGAGGAAGATGGCAAGACCTACAACGACACCATTTACCATTCCGTGGCCGACCTTTCGCTCACCAACCAACTGGGCGATAAGGTGACCCTCAATGGCACCCTCGGTGGCAGGATACTGGTGGTAGACTTCATCTTTACCAACTGTACCGGTACCTGCCCCAGGCTTACAGGCAATATCCGTATGCTGCAAAAGGCTTTCCGCCGCAACCCCAAGATGGAGAACGGGCTGGAGAACTCCGTGCATTTCCTCTCCATATCCGTCGACCCCACGCGCGATACTATAGAGGCACTGCGAGCCTATGCCGAGCGTGCAGGCGCCGATCACGACCATTGGTGGTTCCTTACCGGCGACAAGGCCGCTATATACAACTATGCCCGCAACGAGCTGGGACTGGCAGTAGGCCCCGGCGATGGTGGCGCCGAAGATTTCATACACACCGAAAAACTGGTGCTGATAGATGCCAAGCGCAACATCAGGGGCTACTACGATGGCCTCGATACCGTACAGATAAAAAAATGTGCCGACGATATAGTGCTGCTGACCATGGAAAAGGAAAAGAAACACCGTCGCTAACTATGTGACGATAGTTTTACCGTCAATAGGTACACTCTCATTAATTTCGCTTATTCATTCTTATACAATTCAGAAAGATGCTCACACCTGCGCTCAATAAGAACGACAAACAGGCCCGCTTGCTCATCATTACTTTCTCTTTCGTGGTATTTGCGGCCGTAGTGCTCCTTTCGCGCTTCAAGCTCGATGTGGACCTCGGTTTCGATGTACACATATTCGCCCTTATCAATGCTGTCATCAACTCTATAGTTTCCATACTGCTGGTAGCTGCGCTGATGGCGGTAAAAAAGAAGAACTATGTGCAGCACAAGAACATAATGATGGCGGCAATGGTGCTTTCCATCTTGTTCCTTGTATCCTATATAGCGCACCACCTGCTTGCCGGCGAGACAAAATTTGGCGGTACAGGCGCTATGAAGAGCATCTATTATTTCATACTCATCACACACATACCGCTGGCCGCTATCATACTGCCGTTCATTCTTTTCACGGCCTATCGGGGTCTTACCGGCGAATACCCCAACCACAGGAAGCTGGCCAAGTACACATGGCCACTGTGGCTCTATGTGAGCATTACGGGCGTGCTGGTGTATGTCTTCATCAGCCCATACTATGTATAGTACTATTCCGGTGATTTTCTCATGCCTATGACCTATTTTTATGGTCTTACGCTGTCTATGGATCTTCCTGCAAGGATATGTATCATGTTTTGCCTGCTGCTGGCCGGCAGGGTAGGGGCACAGTCGCCCGCTATCGACTCGCTGCAGCGCGTGGCCAAAAAGGGCAATGCTGCCGCACAGGTAGCATTGGGCGATGCCTATTTTCATGGTGCAGGTGTGCAGAAGAACTATATAGAGGCTGTGAAATGGTACCGCAAGGCTGCTGATGCAGGCGATGCCGAAGGGCAGAACGACCTGGGCTATATGTACGAGCATGGGCGAGGCGTGGAACGCAGCAATACCGAGGCCATAACCCTCTATCGCAAGAGCGCGGCACAGGGCTTTGCGCGTGGCGAATGCAACCTGGGCAATATGCACGAGAAAGGTAATGGCACCTTTGTAGACTATGCCGAGGCCATGAAGTGGTATCGCAGCGCCGCCGATAAAAAGTACGACTATGGCTACCTGAATGTGGGCAGGATGTATGAGAATGGATATGGTGTGCCTAAAGACGAGGCAGAGGCTGTGAAATGGTACCGCCTGGCATCGGATGGGGGCAATACCATGGCACAGGGCATGCTGGGCTATATGCTGGAGCAGGGCCGTGGCACAAAGGCCGATACTGCCGAAGCCCTGCTGATGTACCGTCGCGCTGCCCACAACGATGATGCCACTGCCCAGGCCAACCTGGGACGCATGTACTACTTTGGTAACCCTTACCTGAAGAAAGATGCGAAAGAGGCGGAATACTGGTTCCACAGGGCGGCAAGGGGTGGCAATGCAGGTGCACAGTATATACTGGGGCAGATGCACGAGACCGGTGTGGGCGATGTGATACCCAAAGACCTTACGGAGGCCGCAGAGCTGTATATGGCCGCCGCCAAACAGGACCATAAAGGCGCACAGGCCCGCCTGGGCAGAATGTACTACTATGGCTATGGCGTGCCGCAAGACCATGCCGAGGCCGCCCGCTGGTACAAGAAGGCCGAGGCCAGGGGCGATGCCTTTGCGGCCGGCTGCCTGGGTATAATGATGTACGAAGGGCAGGGAGTGGCAAAAGATAGCGTGAATGCCGTGCTGCTGCTGCGCAAGGCGGCGCGTGCAGGCATAAGAGATGCACAGACCTATATGGATACCCATGGTCTGAAATAAGAAGATCTGATAAAAACTGGCAAATGAAATTCGGTACGGAAGAGCTCATATATAGTGCGGCCATAGTGGCGCAGGTAGGCCTGGCATATTACCTTTTCAAAAGGGTGCAGAACAGCCGCAGGCAAAAGGCCGATGTGCCATATGCGTCCGGCTCTTACGAACAGAACAGGCATACCGCACTGCACATCACGCCACAGCAGTTGGGGCTTGCCATGCAGCCTGCCGTTACCAAGGTATATGGCGTGGTCATGGATTGGGATATGAGCGGTACAGTGCTTTCGCTATGTGCCTACATCACAGGCGCTGCCAACGCCTTTCTAAGTAGTGGTACCGCGGTAACAGGTGTGGGCGCCAACCCCGCCATTGCAGAGCAGGCATCAGAGCTGGTGCAGATGGCGCAGGGGTACCTGAGCAAGTGCATGCCCGTGGCCGATACAGGGCTGCCGCTACCGGGTACAGTACGCTTCTACCTCCTTACCAACAACGGTATCTATGCCGCGCAGGAGCTGCTGGGCGCTATAGAAGACAACAGTTCTCCCTGGCTGGGCCTTTTCTTTCGTGGCAATATGTTGCTGGATGAGATAAAGCAGGGGCCTGCTGCACAATAAGGATCATTCGCATTCCATGTTGTAGAACTCGCCCAGCTCTACCAGCCGCAGGTGTGATGAGTAGGTCTCATCGCCCATGCGCTTTTGCCTGAACACACAATGCGCTACCCCGCAGCGGCCATCGCGGGTCTCGCCATATAGCTCCATGTGTATGTAGCGGGCCACTATATTGCCGTCCTCGTTGGCCAGCACTTCCCAGTCGTCCGATACTATTTTGGCCAGTATATAATGCTCCTGGCAGCGTATGCTGGCCGCTTTCTTATTGGCCGCTACCAGCCCACTGTATTCCAGTTCGGGATCTCTCCATGAGCGCTTTATATCCCTGTAGCGCGCACTGTTCTGCGCATATGCACCCATAGCGAATGCGCACATAACAACAGCGGTCATAAGTAGCCTTTTCACAGCATAGGTATTTGCGTAAAAGTATAAAAATATAGATGGCCTGCGGCGCTATATCTTCTCTATGGAATAGCTCACCTCTTCATGCTCTGCCAGGAAGGCTATCAGCTCATCGCTTATCAGTATCTTCTTGTTTTGCGTCTTTAGGCGTATGCCCATATCGGTCTCCAGGTCCCTTACACTTATCACCAGTTCGGTATTGCCGGGATACTTCCTGATGTTGGCCTCCATAAAGGTGGCTATCTCCTCGCTCAGTTTATCCAGCGGTATGGCCATGCTTATCTTTTTGGTCATGGTCTTGCGTACCTCGTCCAGCAGCATCATTCCCTGTATCTGGAATTCCATAGTGCCCGGCCTGAACCTGTGCTCGTCATATACACCCGTTATCACCAGCTTCTGCCCGTTCACCAGGTAGTTGCCATAGGCCACATAGTTCTTCTCCCACATCACTATCTCCATATTGCCCGAGTAGTCGTTCAGCACCATCTTCCCGAATTTGCTCCCCTTCTTCGTGGTCATATGCCCCGCATCTGTTACAAAGCCTGCTATACGCACCTGCCTGCCGCGTAGCTTTTCCAAGTCGGTTATAGCCGTCATGCCATAGTGCGTCATCTCGAACTTATAGCCATCCAGCGGGTGTGCGCTCAGGTAAATGCCCACTACTTCTTTCTCACGGTCCAGCAGTTCGGGCAGGCCCCATTTATCGCACTCGGGTATGGTAGGCGGTTTTATCTCGGGCATGGTGGCTGCGCCAAAAAGGCTATTGGCCGTCATAGATGCCGTTGCCTGTAGCTGGTTGCCAAAGCGCATCAGGCGTTCCAGCCCTGTTATAGGGTCTACCGCAGGTGCATAGAAATACTGCGCCCTGTGCATCTGCGAAAAGCAGTCCAGTGCCCCTGCCAGTGCCAGGCTTTCCATCGATTTCTTGTTCACCGTGCGTTGGTTCACGCGTTTTATGAAGTCGAAGATGGTCAGGAATGGGCCGCTGGCCTCGCGCTCGGCTATGATGTCCTCTACCGCGGCCTCGCCCACGCCTTTTATGGCGTTCAGCCCGAAGCGTACCACGTTCTCCTTGGCCACGGCAAAACCTTTCAGGCTCTCGTTCACATCCGGCCCCAGTACCTGCAGCCCCATGCGCTGGCACTCCTCCATGTAGAATTTTATCTTCTCTATGCTGCCCTGGTTGTTCAGTACGGCCGCCATATACTCGGCGGGATAGTGGGCTTTCAGGTAGGCTGTCTGGTAGGCCACAAGGGCATAGCAGGTAGAGTGCGATTTGTTGAACGCATACTGTGCGAATGCCTCCCAGTCCGTCCATATCTTCTGCAGCTTGTCCTCGGGGTGTCCCTTTTTCTGCGCCCCTTCCACGAACTGGCCCTTCATCTTGTCCAGTACGGCCTTCTGCTTCTTACCCATTGCCTTGCGCAGTACGTCGGCATCGCCCTTGCTGAAGCCCGCAAGGCTCTGCGACAGTAGCATCACCTGTTCCTGGTACACGGTTATGCCATAGGTGTCGCCCAGGTACTCGGCCATCTCCGGCAGGTCGTAGGTTATAGGTTCCTGCCCATGTTTGCGCTTTATATAGTTGGGTATGTATTCTATAGGCCCCGGGCGGTACAGGGCGTTCATGGCTATCAGGTCATCGAATTTGTCCGGTTTCAGGTTTATGAGGTGCTTCTGCATACCCGGACTTTCGAACTGGAACGTACCATTGGTATCGCCCCTCTGGTACAGCTCGTAGGTCTTCTGGTCGTCCAGCGGCAGCTCGTCTATATTGATGGCTATATTGTAGTTGCGCTTTATCAGTGTCAGTGCATCTTTGATGATGGTGAGCGTTTTCAGCCCCAGGAAGTCCATCTTTATCACACCCGCGTTCTCTATCACATTGCCCTCATACTGGGTTATCAGCAGTTCCACATCCTTGGTAGCGCACACGGGCAGCAGTTCCGACAGATCCTTAGGGGCTATGATGATGCCCGCCGCATGTATGCCCGTATTCCTCACCGATCCCTCCAGGGTCTCTGCCGACCGCAGTATCTCGCTATGCAGCGATCCCTGGTTATATATGGTTCTCAGTTGTTCCACAAGGGCCATATCCTCTGCCACCAGGCCTTCCTTCGCTTCCAGGCTGTTCTCGCCCTTTAGCTCGGCATGCAGCAGGCGCTTCAGCGATATGCCGGGCTTTTCAGGTACCAGCTTGGCCAGTGCATTGCTCTCTGGCAGGGGCAGGTCCATCACGCGGGCCACATCCTTTATACTGCTCTTGGCGGCCATGGTACCATAGGTCACTATGTGTGCCACCTGGTTCTTGCCATATTTCTGCACCACATAGTCTATCACCTTCTGGCGGCCCACGTCGTCAAAGTCGGTATCTATATCCGGCATGCTCTTACGGTCCGGGTTCAGGAACCTTTCGAACAGTAGCTTGTATTTTATGGGATCTATATTGGTGATGCCTATGCAGTAGGCCACCACCGAGCCCGCCGCCGAGCCACGGCCCGGGCCTATGAACACACCCAGGTCGCGCCCCGCCTTTATGAAGTCGCTCACTATAAGGAAGTAGCCCGCAAAGCCCATCGTCTTGATGGTGAACAGCTCGAACTTTAGCCTGTCCTCTACCTCGGCCGTTATTTCCTTATAGCGCTCTTTGGCGCCCATCCAGGTTATATGTTCCAGGTAGGCGTCCTGGTCATCATGAAATTCGGCTGGCACCTTGAAGTGGGGCAGCAGTATGTCGCGCTCCAGCTTCAGGGGCTTTATCTTATCCAGTATCAGGTTGGTATTGTCTATCGCCTCCGGCAGATCGCTGAACAGATCTGTCATCTGCTGCGTGTTCTTGAAGAAGAACTGGTCGTTGTAGAAGGCAAAGCGTGCATCCTTCATATGCACCTCATCGTCGCCACCCTCCTTATACTTCGGTGTACTCTGTTTCTCGCCGGTGTTTATACACAGCAGTATGTCGTGCGCATTGTAGTCGCTCTGGTCCACATAGTGGCTGTCGTTGCTGGCTATGATGGGCACATTGTATTTGCGGGCAAAGCGTACCAGCACCTCGTTCACCTTTATCTGTTCGGGTATCTCGTGGCGTTGCAGCTCTACATAGTAGTCATCGCCAAAGAGGTCCAGCCACCATTTGAAGACCTTCTCTGCCTCATCCTCGCCCTTGCGCAGTATGGTGCGCGGCACATCGGCCGCCAGGCAGCAGGTAGTGGCTATCAGCCCTTCATGATACTTTAGTATCAGCTCCTTGTCTATACGCGGGTACTTGCCATATAGCCCCTCCATATACCCCAGAGAGCATAGTTTCACCAGGTTCTTATAGCCCACCTCGTCCTTGGCCAGCAATAGCTGGTGGCAGCGCTGGTCCTTATCGTCCTTCGAGAATTGGCGCTTATGCCTGTCGGCCACCAGGTAGAACTCGCAGCCCACCACCGGTTTTACTTCCGGCTCTTCTATGTTCTTTCCCTCGGGCGTAGTGCCCACCACCTTCTTTTTCTTCCAGGCCTCTGCCACGAATTCGAACACGCCGAACATATTGCCATGATCGGTGATGGCCATCGCAGGCATGCCATCCTTGCGCGCCTTATCGTACAGGCGCGATATATTAGAAGCCCCGTCCAGCAGGGAGAACTGTGTATGATTGTGTAAATGAGAGAATTTCATGAGAGAACCGCACTCGTCCGCCATCGGCAGACACCCTTACAGCGTCTCACAAAGTAACGAAAAATGAGGGGGTAGGCGAGGGGAAGTTTTCCACAGAAAAGTAAAATGATACCTGTCTTATCGTGGGACAAAAGAGATCTTAATTATTTTCATAGATTTGTATTTTATATACTCTATCTATGAAACGATCAATAGGGATAAAGTCCAATGAATTTGGTAATTCACCTGTCAAGGGCCAGAAAAAGAACTTTCATCCTATCAATACAAAGGAGATACACATTCCTTTCTCGACCTCGAAAATGGAGGTGCTCCGTGAAGAGACTCCGGAAGAAGTAAAGAAAAGAATAGAGCGGTCTATGAAGAACATGGAAAAGGGAAATAGTGTTTCCTTTTCGGGTGAGGAGTTTCAGCAGTTATCGAAGGTTTTAAGCGGTGCTTAATTATTTGAATTTTTTCATTCAATACGTTTACTTAAATAGATATGAAAGACCAATCACTAAAACTATGGCAAGAATTTAGAAGAAGTTTTATTTTTCATCTCAAGAATACTCCACAGGAAAAATACTATGGAATGCTTGATCAAACAACAAATGTTTCGATAAAGAAGAATAGGACAAATTTTTATTCGAATTATTTTATAGACAAAATTGCTCTAGACTTAGAATTAGAAAAAGAAAAAAAAGAGTTTTTAAAAATAGACATCTCATTAGTTCAAAGATCTGTGAATTTCGGATGGCCTGTAAGAAAGATATTTATTGAGGTTGAAAACGATTTAGATGGTGATCCAGAGAGAGAAGTGCAAAAGCTATGCTCAGTATATGCCCCGCTAAAAATACTTATTGTATGGACATGGAATTCTTGGGATACTATTAGACAAGATCACTTAGTTGATAATTGGAGTTACATATTAAACTCATATCATGATGTATTTGTAGATTTAGCCGGTACGTTTATTGTAATAATAGCGGAAACTAATTTCAATTCTAACACAAAAAAAATAAGATTTCTTGCCACATCATGGAATGAAACTCAAAAAACGTTCGATGCCGAAGAAGTATTGTTTGAACGGACATTCTAGTTGCCCCGCCTGATTGAAGTTCCACTTGCGAAAGGAGCCGTTCCCCCTGTTTGGCCACAAGTAATGCATCGTGCCCGACCTGGTCGAAGTGTCTCGCTTCGTCTTCGCTAATGCAAGCGTTCGCTTGCGAAAGGAGCCACTAAAACCTCTGTTTTGGTCGCAAGTAATACATCATGCCCATCCTTCCATCCTACGGATCAGGGGGTCAAACCATGATGTACACTTTCTCTGCACATCATGTCACTCCATTTTGGTTCACTCCTATCCATATCTCATATTTGTTACGGTCGGCGCCCACCACTACAAAAGGCGCCTGCACCGGCACAATATGTACATATACCTACATGGCACATCACTATATACTTTTTGGGGCATTATCCGGGTACCCGTGTAAACTAATTCAGGTACTCACACCTACACAAAAGGTGCATAGACCGACATAGAAGGTACATTTTATGTACATAAGACCGACATGAAACAAGCATAAAATGTGCATAAAATGAGGCGAAAACGACTATAAATGATTGATTATCAATGAAGATGCCTTCCTATAAAAATATTTCCACAAAATGCACCTTTCCCGATTGTCAAATTGTAATCACATTACCGCATTGCCGAATTACCCGCCACACCTCCTCCCTCGTACCATACTGCTCCCGCAAGTACCTCACCGATGTCGCCCCCGCCGATTTAGATAACTTCATCCCATCCGCCCCCGATACCAATCCATGATGATGAAAAGTTGTATCAAGAAATGAGCCAGCACGCAGCAGTTTTGCCAGGTACAGTTGCACCAGTGTCGATGGCCGCAGGTCCATACCTCGCACCACCAGGTCCACCCCATAGTGCATATCATCTACCACCGATGATAACTGGTATGCAGGGTAGCCATCCTTTTTCCGTATCACAGGGTCTGCCATCAGGGTAGGGAAGGGATGTTCTTCTATGCCCTGCAATGTGCGCATATGCACTACGGCATTCACATCAGTACGCAGCCGCCAGCAGGCGTCCTTTGTATCCGGCGGCAGGCCTTTATGCCTGCAGGTGCCGGGATAGCTGCCATCCTTGCTGTGGCTCAGTACCTGCGCGCGCGAGCAGGTACAGGCAAATACATGCCCTACCTCCCACAATTGCTGCAGTGCGGCACTGTATAGCGGCAGACGGTGTACCTGCGAGTATTCTTGCTCGAATTCCTCGTAGTTGCGCGGCCCCTCATGCCAGGGTATCTCCAGGAAGTTCAACGTATCGAAGATGTCCTGCACATACTCCCGCTCTACGCGGTCGCGGTCCATGTCGTCTATACGCAGCAGTATTTTGGCGCCGGTGCGCCCGGCCAGTGCGGCAGTGGTGGCGAACGACAGTACATTGCCTATGTGCAGGTAGCCGCTGGGTGTGGGCGCTATGCGTGTCTTTCCGAAAGTTGTGTGCACCGAAGAACTATTGTGCCAGTTGTATGATGTCCTTACCTTCTATCACATCACGCTCATACCCGCGCTGGGTAATGTGTATCATGGCCAGTCCCAGCTCGCGCATGGTACAGAAGCCACCGGGCGCTATCGCCCTGCCTATGGGGAACAACCAGTTGATGTACTTGTAAAAGCTATGTGTACGCGTAAGCCCCGGTGTAGGCTTTATAAAACCCGGGCGAAAAGCATATGCTTTCCGGAAAGGCAACTTCATCAGGTCGTTCTCGGTCTTGCCCTTTACGCGTGCCCAGTTGCTGCGTCCCTGCTCGGTGCTATCTGTGCCCGCACCCGATACATAGCAGAACACCATATCCTTATTGAGCCGGCAAAGGGTTTCCCCCACATGCATGGTGAGCGTATGGGTTATCTTGTAATATTCTTCCTTGCTGATGCCTACCGACGATATACCGAGACAGAAATAGCAGGCATCATAGCCCGAAAGGTGTTGTTCTATAGCAGAAAGGTCGTAAAGGTCGGGGTGTATCACCTCCCTCAGCTTGGGGTGCGACAGGCCAATGCTTTTGCGGTTTATCACCAGTACTGCGGCCACGTCAGGATGGTTCAGGCATTCGTGCAGTACCCCTTCGCCCACCATGCCGGTAGCGCCGGTGATAATGATCCTGAGCGCATTCTTATTCATGACCAGTTATTTCAGTATCATCACATCCTTATACCCGAACCACTGTTTCAGAGAGTCTTTCACTCTTGTGGTGTCCATTATGCGGCAGGAGATGGTAGTGACCACGAAGAAATTGGCAGAGTCTTTTTCAACAACTTCTACTTTGTTGCCGTTCAGTGTCAGCATACCTACACGCTTGTCGGCGCGGTCCTTTGTGCGGTAGCTGCCTATCACCATCTTGAAGTCGTTCTCCAATGTAGAGTCTACTACCAGTTGTGCATTGCTGTCCACGGTGTCTACCTGTGGCGCCAGGGTGTCCGGCTCGGGCAGTACTTGCTTTGCGGTAGTATCTATCACAGGCGCGGCCACCGGTGCAGGTTTATTGTTCTCGGTAATGTAGTAGTAAACGAAATAGCCACCTGCACCCAGTATGATGATGAACACCAGCACCAGTACCACCATCCGCCAGTTCACCGAATCGGCCTTGGCAGGCGGCGGGTAAGAGGGTTTGTGCGACAGTTTCGAGTTCTGTTCATCCAGTTGCTTGCTGTTCTTTATCACCGGTATACCTGCGGGGGTATAGTTGAATTTCTCATCGGTAATGAAAGATACTTTGCCATCCTTTTCTACGAACCGGCCTATATTGGGTATATGCACCTCCTTGCCCATGGCCAGGTCTTTGCGGGCCTGTACACTGTATTCGCGCAGGGTATTGGCCGCTTTCGATATGCTTATCTGCTCATTGGTGGCTATGAAATTGGCAAAGCTGTCATCTATCGATCCGCCCGGGGTCACGATCACCTCGTAAGAGGGTGGTTGCAGGGCATTGCCATCATAAGTAGCGCGTACTTTCCGCAACTCCATATTGCCCAGCCCATGTATGTAACAAAATTGGTTCTTGAGCAGGTACAACCCTATATACTTCGCTATATCCATTGTGACAATTAGCCTATGAAAGTAGTGCTTTTATTTAGAATTTCAACCGCAGGCCGCCATAAATGTTGATACCGTATACCTGGTATCCGTACCAGCGCTGGTACTTGTTGTTGAGCAGGTTGTTCACCTGCAGGAAGGCAGAAAGACGGGGCAGTATCTGGTATTCACCGTTGATGTTCAGGTCGGTAACGGGGTTCAGGACAATGGCATTATACTGCGCATCGCGGGCATGTATGCCGCCCAGGAAGCAGAAGCCCAGCGATGTGTGCAGTTTCTTGGTCACGTCATAGGTCACATCGGCGGTTATGCGTGTAGTAGGCTCGTGCCATACATGCAGGTCGGTGCTGCTGTAGAAGCTGAACAGCTCTGCTGTAAGCCCTGCCGACCAATGCCTGGCCACAAAATACCTGCCCGATACCTGTGCCGATATGGCCTGAACATCCTGGTATATAAGGCGGAAGGTCTTCTGGTCGCCGGTATCGTTCAGGAAGGTGGGCAGACCGGCATAGTTCCACCAGCTGGCCTTGGCCGAGTAGGCGAAATGATCGCCGCCGCCACCCTGTACCTGCAGGAATATCTCATCGCGGCGGGTCTGTACCACAGGATACAGGCTGGCCATATAAGGGTTCTCTGTGGTAAGCTGTTCATAGGTGTTCTGCCGTAGCGATGCTTTCCATCCGCCTGTTACCCATGCGCTCAGGTTCGGTAGCTCCAGTGTGGCCTGCAGATCGGGTAGTATATATCCGTTACTGCCTTTACCAAGGCCAAAGCCCACCAACGCATGGCCACTAAAATTCTTCGTATTCAGCTTCAGGCCGGGGGCGGCTATCACATAGTTGTTGGGTGTGGTAATGGTATCGGCCTTGTAGCTGGCCACTGCGCCCGAAAGGTCTATGTGCAGGCCCAGGCTCTTGTTCAATTTGTATGTAACGGGCACATGCAGCATGGCCGATATCTCCGATGTATTGTGTCGCGCCGCATAGTAAGATGCACTTATATCGGGCGCATAGGACAATTCTGATGAAGTATCCTTGTTATTGTCCATCCCTGCCGATATCCTTACCGAGGTGTACGCCTGTCTTACATCTTCCTGCTCATAGTTGTACAGCATGTGGTCGTAGCCATAGTAGCTATACCTGTTGTGGGCTGCCGACAGGCCGGCATGCCAGTCCTCTGCAGGCTTGTGCATGGCAAAAGCGGCATCGGCGCCCGACAGTGATGAACGCTGGTTCACTATCTGTCCCTTCTGCGATATATGATGCAGATGTATAGCCGTTTCGTGGTCCTTGCCGCGTATGCTGCCTATACCTGCCTCGCCATATATGGTAGACAGGTTGCCCCCGCCCAGCTTCACATAGTTGGGGTAGGCCTGCTCGCCGGTATTCTTGCCAAGGGCCAGCGGGCGCAGCGGGGTAGAGTTGTATGCGTAGTAAAGTGTCTGCTGTGGCACATCGAAGTTAAGGCGTGGCCTGGAAGTGTCTACTGCAGGCATGGCCGGCTTCCACTCGGGTTTTGGGGCCTGTTTCACTTTGGGCTTGTAAGACTGGGTCACTTCTATGGTAGAGCCTTTCAGCACAGTATCGGCGCCACGCTGTGCGTGCACCATCGTTGCAGACATAAGTGATACCAATATGAGGCCGTGCCTTATTCTCATTGTACGCTTGTCTTGTTTTTAATCCTCCAGCTTGCTTTGCTGCTTTTCCATTTTCTTTACTTCATCCAGCTTCCTGGTAGCTTCTTTCTTCAGCTCTGCATTCTTTGTGTTCTTCACTATGCTTTGCAGCAGTGCCTTTGCGTTGAAGAGGTCTTTTTCCTCTATCAATATATCTGCCAGCAGCAGGTAACTTCCCGTCACCCAGGTCTCGTAGCCCGATGACAGCCTTATGCTTTCGTTCGCGGCATCCTCTGCCTCTTTCAGCTTGCCCTGCTGTTTCAGTGTCAGGGCTATGTGGTAGCGGGCCTCGGCTGCTATTTCGCCTGTTTTGCCAGTTGCCAGTTGTTTATATATCTCCAGTGCCTCGGCAGCCTTATCGGTCACTTGCAGGCAGCGGGCCTTGTAGAGCTTTGCCTCGGCAAGGCCATCGGCCGATGTAGTGGGCGAGGCCGTGAGCGTATCGGAATATGCGTTGGCCTCGGTATGCCTGCCCGAGTGGTATGCACTCTTCATCAGCCCACGGTATATGGCCTCGCTCTGGCTATTCTCGGCGCTATTGGTGCGCAGTAGCAGATAGGTCTTATAGGCGCTTTCGGCGTCTTTCAGTTCCATGGCTATCACCGCCGCACGGCGTGCGCTGCTCTCAGAGAAATCGTTCCATGGTGTAGCCAATACCGCATTGAAATGTTCGCGGGCCTCGGCAAATTTCTTCAGCCTGTAGTTGCTTTCACCCAGGTAGTAATGGGCTTTAATGGCATTGATGCCGTTAGGGTAGTGTTTCAGGTAGTCGGTATAGGCACGGCGGGCCTCTTCCCATTTACCTGCTATGAATTGCGATTCGCCCGCGGCATAGTAGGCCGATTCTACAGCGCCACTATCGCCCGATGGCAGGTCGCTCTCGTTCAGCAGCTCGGCATATTTGCCCGGCTGGTTCGACTGTACATACAGGTTCTTCAATGCCTCCAGCGCTGCAAAACGCTCCTCTGCACCCGGGTGCTCTGTCACCACGCGCCTGTAGGCGGCTATGGCATTCGCATTGTCGTTCAGTTGCTGATAAGCAAAGCCCGTCTTCATCAGCGATCGCGCTACGAAGCTCTTATCTGCCGCAGAATCTATCAGGTATCTGAAAGAGGAAATGGCCGGCTTATAGCTTTCCATATCCATCTGTGTCACTGCTATCTCGTAGCGGGCATTGGCCGCGTATGTGGATGGTGGCTTCGACCTGGCTATCTGCTGTAGCAATGCCAGTTTCTCCTGGTTGCGGTTCAGCAGACCCAGTATTATACCTTTCTGGAACTGTGCGTACTCAGCATCGGTACTACCCGATGCTATTATCTTCTCATAAAGGCCCAGCGCCTTGGTATAGTTCTTTTGCAGGAACACGGCATCGGCTTCCAGCACATTGGTAGCTGCCACGAATTTAGTATCGCCCGATGCCGCCAGCCTGGCCTGAGCGAAGTAGTCCTGTGCGGCTACATAGTTGCCCATTTCCAGTGCAGAGTAGCCCATGTTCAGGTAGGCATGCTGCACGGTGGCCTGCGGGCTTATCTTCTCTACTATCCTTATGTCGCCTATACGGCTTATGAAGTTCTGTGAATAAGTTATAGCATCCGAATAGCGTTTGTCGTGGTAGGCAAGCTCGCCGCGCCAGAAGTAGGCGGCACGCTCATACTCGGGTATCACCGGCGTAGATAGCGACTTGGCAAAATATTCATCTGCCACAGCGGCCTCTCCCTTGCGGAACTGCTGCACAGCATAGCCATAGGTGGTCTTCTGGTACACCATGTTGTAATGCTCGTCCTTCGCCTGCACATCCTGCAGCAGTCGCAGAGCGTCCTCGTATTGACTGGTCTTTATCAGCAGGTCCGAGCGCAGGGTCTTTGCCTCGTCCGTGAATTTCGAGTTCGGGAAGTTGGTGAGCAGGGTATTGGTCATGCGCAGCGCCTCGTCATTGTTGCCGTTCTCATAGCTGAGGCGGGCGTACAATATCATGGCGGCTTCCTGCTGCGGCTTGTTATATGGCATATCTGCACACAGCCCGAACGCATTGCGCGCACTTACCCTGTTACCTGTTTTCAGGTAGCAGTCGCCCAGCAGGTACATAGATGTCTGGCCCAGCGAGTCGTGGGCATTGCTCAGCATCTTGAATTTTTCGGTGGCGTTCTTCCATTCGCCCAGCCTGTAGTAGCAATAAGCCATCTTGTACAGGTCTTCCTTGCCTATCTTCTTGGTATGCTCGTAGTAATACTCGAAGTAGGGCCTTGCACGGGCATATTCCTGCTCTTCAAAGAGGCATTGTGCGGCCAGCAGGTGCAGCTCATTGTGGTAGAACGACTTCTCCTTGCTGCTGATAAGGGTATCTGTCAGCGACAGCGCCCTCGCCCTGTTGCCTTTGAAGTAGTATATCTCGGCTATGTAGTATGGTACATAGGCACGGTATTCTTTCTCGTCCTTTATGATGTCGAAGCTGCGGAGCGCCTCATCATACTTGTTCTCGTTATAGCATAGCAGGCCATAGTAGTAGTTGCCCGCCATGTAGTATTTGGTACCCTTCAGGTCTTTGATGTAGGCAAAGAGAGGTTTGGCCTTATCCAGTTGTTTGTTATTGAAGTAGCAGTACGCCAGCTCGAATTTCTGGTCGCCTACCTCATCATTGTCCAGGTTGGCCACGCCTGCCTCTTCGTAGTACTTTATGGCCGCAGCATACTTGTCTTTCTGAAAGTAGTATTGCGCCAGTGTGTAGCTGAGGCGTTGCGTATATGCGGGGTTCACTGTCTCGCTCAGCGTCTTCACGGCATAGGCAGGTGCGTCCCCGGCATCGGCCTTCAGCTTGGCCACCGCCATATTGAACCTGGCCTTGTCAGCATCCGATGGGTCGGGCTGCGCTACTTTGCGGTCGTCAGTTTTTACGCCTTTCGAGGCCGACAGCCCCGATACCGCATAATGGCCCTGGTGCTGCTGTTCGTCCGAAAGGGATGGATATTTATTATGCGGTGCCTGCGAAGCATTCACTTGTGCATATGCATAGGGTGCCCTCACCGCGATAGCGATACAGGCCATGATCATAAGCGAAGGTCTCCGGGGTAGTAAGTTCATCAGACAGTTTTAAAAGTTCCATGTCAGATTTACACTCGGGAATAAAGGTAGCTGGTATTTCTTAGTGTTCGTCAACCTGTCCACATAAAAAATGTTATTGCGGTTGTAAGCGTTCGTAGCAGCGAACGTCAGATCTAAGCTCGAGTGCTCCCTCAGCGGTATATGCTTCTTGGCAGAGAGGTCCAGCCTGTGGAAGTAGGACAGGCGGCCGCCGTTTATCTCGTCGGCATATATTATGTTCACCTGGCCATTAGGCACTGCGGGATTGGTCTGCAGGCCCATAGAGAAGTTCTCGTAGAAGCCCTGTGTCTGCGTGAAGGGGAATGGTGCGCGCAGGTTGTAGCGTGCAGAAAGTTCCCAGTCCTTTTTGCTGCCTGCAGTGTAGGAGGCCACTATATTGCTGTTGAAGCGCGTATCGAAGGGGGCAGGGTAGGTCTGCTTGTTGCCTTTGCCGTCTATGCCGGTATAGTTCACCACCTGGTAGCCCATAGCGGCCCAGAGGTAGATGCGGTCCTTGCTGTATTTGGCAGAAAGGTCTATACCGCTGGCTATACCCGATGAGGCTACAAAGTCGGGGTCGTTCACCTGTGTCTTGTGCCTGTTCAGTTCATTTATCTGGTCAAAGTATTTTATCCAGGGCTCTGCGTTCAGTTCCACGCGGTTCACGTCCACTTCCAGGCCACATACTGCATGGTACGATTTCTGCAGGTTCGATTTTACGATCTCTCCGTTCGCGTTCCTTATCCTCTGGTCGGGGCTCAGGAGGAAACCTGCGAACAGGTTCACGATGTCTATATCGGATTTAGTACTAACGATGGTCTGCGAATAGATACCCGTAGCGCCCTTCAGGCGAACGTTGTCCGATATGTTGTACTTGATACCAAGGCGGGGCTCAGGAGACATCCTGTTCAGCTCAGAGTAGTACTGTATACGCAAGCTGGGCTCTATTATCACTTTGGTGTTCAGGTTGTGGCGGTACATGAAGTAGAGCGATGCTATGGTGCCCTGCCTGTCCTGCGTGGTAGATACCCCCGCGCTGCTGTAGTAGCTCAGCGATGTGTTCAGGCCATTTATCTCCACACCGTATTTCAACTGGCTGTAGTTCTTCAGGAAGTAGGTGAAGTTGATAGCCGCCTCAAAGCCGCCTACGCTGCTGGTGCGGGGCAGGGTATCGGTGCCGGAGCTCAGTTTTTCGTTGCTTATGTCGTAGTGCGAGTAGGCGAACTTACCGTCTATAAGTGCAGAAGTACCGGCGGGCGATACCACGAAGGTAGCGCCGCCACCTGTGGTCTTCCAGCGGTAGTCGGCTATTTTCTCGCCTGTGGTATCGTTCAACAGGTTGGCCCTGTCGTCAAAGTTGAAGCCGAATACGTTCAGCTTGCTACCATTGTCACCGCTGAAGGTCACCTTGCCATACAGGTCGCGGAACTGGAAGGGCAGGCCGTTGGCATATGCATCGCCCAGGCTGCCATATAGTGCTTTGGAAGATTCGTAAAGGTAGCTCTGCTTGCCTGTCACCAGGAAAGAGATACCGGCGCCATTGTCTTTCTTAGACTTCACCAGTGGGCCTTCTACCATTGCCCTCGTCATGATGGGCGATGCCGAAAGCAGGCCGCTTATCCGGTTCTTGTTACCGTCGCGGGTGTGTACGTCCACTATGGCCGCAGTACGGTTGCCGTACTGTGCGCTGAAGCCTGCTGTATAAACGTCCACGTTACGGATGGCCTCTGTCTCGAACACAGAGAACAGGCCTATAGAGTGGAAGGGGTTGTAGATAGTAACACCATCAAGATATATGCCCACCTGCGATGGAGAACCACCGCGTATGTATAGCTGGCCACCCTGGTCGCCGGTGAAGATAACACCCGGTATCACCTGCAGGTACTGTGCCACATCGGGCTCGCCACCGGCACTGGGCAGCATCTTCAGCTGGCGCGGTGTTACGGTGGTCACACCTGTGTTGATGCGCGTGAGCTTCTCGGTCTTGCGGCCCGATACCGTCACGTCCTTCAGCGATACCTCTTTGGTAGTGATGTATATCTTTTTGGTCACGATAGCGTCCGGCAGTATGTTCGCATCGGTGATGCTGCTGTCATAGCCTATTGCGGTCACCAGCAGCTTGTAGCTGCCCGGTGCGAGGGTTAGGGAGAAGTAGCCGTTCACATCTGTCTGCACACCTGTTTTGCCATTTATCACCGTCACGTTGGTGTAGATCATAGGTTCGCCCGTTTTCTTGTCGTATACGAAACCTTTTATCGTACCATTATTATTTTGCGCGCTGGCAAGAAAGGGCAATAGGAAAAGAAAAGCGGCCAGGAGGCCTAAGCTTTTTTGCATGATATAAGTGTGTTTAGAATGTATGTAAAATGGCTTTCGGTATACGATGCATACCCAATTTTCAAACCGGACAAAGATAGGAATAACCTAATGGCTAACAAATGCTATAATTTTGTGAAAATTCAGATGCGACCGCCCCTATATTCTGTTAGGACAGAGCCATTTCCCTCCAAAAGGGGGATATCGCCAATGCAGGAAATATGAAGCAGAAAGTGGAGCCACTTCATACTTCATATTCCATTCTCACATGCATCACGAATTCATAATTCATAACTCATAATTCATAATTCATAATTCTAAACTTTCACCGTCTTCCATCTACCCATGCGGAAGAACAGGTATACGGCCAGCGCCATCAGGGTCTCGGCCACAGGTACGGCTATGAATACCCCTGTCACCCCTATGTCGGTATACTTGTGCAGCAGCCATGCAAAAGGTATCTGGAACACCCAGAAGCCGAAGAAATAGATCCATGTAGGTGTGCGGGTATCGCCCGCGCCATTGAAGGCCTGTGTCACCACCATGCCTATACCGTAGAATATATAACCCGCACTGATGATCTGCAGCGCCTGTGCCGCATATTGCATTTGCTCCGTTTGCGCTGCAGGTATGAACATACCTGCCAACGGATGGGCAAAGAACAGGAACAGCACCGTTACGCAGGCCATGAATATCACATTGTATTTTATGGTCATGGTCACACTCTTTTCTGCCCTGTCGGGTAGCTGTGCGCCCAGGTTCTGCCCCACCAGCGTGGCCACGGCATTGCTCATACCCCAGGCGGGCATTATGAAAAATACCACCATGCGAATGGCCGTCTGGTATCCTGCCGATGCCGCACTGCCATACTCTGCCACCATAGTTGCCAGGAATATCCAGCTGGCCGATGCTATGATGAACTGGAAGGTAGCAGGCGAAGCTATGCCTATCAGCCCTTTCAGGATATTGGCCGACGGCCTGAAATGATGGGCCTTTATCTTCAGCGTGCCCGATGCCTTCCACAGGTGGTATAGCTGGTACAGCACGCCTATGCTGCGGCCGGTAGTGGTGGCTATGGCCGCGCCTGTTACCCCGAATTCGGGAAAGAACCCTATGCCGAATATAAGCAGGGGGTCCAGCACTATATTAAAGGCATTGCCCAGCCAAAGGCTCTTCATGGCTATAGATGCGTTGCCCGCCCCGCGGAACACGCCATTGATAAGGAACAGCAGTATGATGGCTATATTGAAGCCGTACATGATGCGGGCATAGGTGATGCCCTGCTCTATGGCCGCAGGCTCGGCGCCCATCAGCCGCAGTATATCACCTGCATATATGTAGCCCGGTATACCTATCACTATCGATGATATGACGCCCAGCAGTATGGCCTGTGCGCCGGCATGGGCCGCCTCTTCGGTATTCTTTTCGCCCACGCGCCGGGCCACCATAGCGGTAGCGGCGGCGCTAAGGCCTATGCCCACCGAGTATACCAGTGTGATGACGGACTCCGTAAGGCCTACTACCGACACGGCATGTACGCCCAGCTTGTTCACAAAGAATATATCCACCACTGCGAATACCGATTCCAGTGCCAGTTCCAGCATCATAGGTATAGCCAGCAGCGCCACTGCCTTGCCCAGGCTTATAGTGGTAAAATCGTACTCGTCTCCGCGCAGGGCAGAGCGTATTATGGCCCAGTAATTGGGCTTCCCGGCCTTTACGGCCTCATTGTTGTTCATTGTTATAGGTCTTGTGTGTTTGTAAGGGTAGCAAAGGTAAAAGGATGCCCGATGCAGATATCCACAAATTTCTGAATGGATGCGGTGTCCTTATCTCATGCTCCCAAGGTGTTTTTCCAGTTTTTCTATGTTCTGCTCCAGGCCCTTGTCCGCCTTGAACTGCTCTATCACTTTATCCAGTTGCTCCGGCGAGTCGAATTCCATGTGCCACGAAAGATGTGTGCTGTCTCCATCGGCCCTGAACCGTATAGTGGCATGGAACTTTGGCCCCGATACATGGTCGTAGGCTATCAGTTCGTTCTCTACTACCTCGGTAAAGATGCTTTTGTTCTTATAGTCGGTACCGTCAGGCCCATGCATCACCAGTTCCCATGCGCCACCGGGGCGCAGGTCCATTGTATATATGGTATTGCTGAAGTCGTTGGGTCCCCACCATTTGGCTATATGTGCCGGATCGGTGAATGCCTTCCATACCAGGCTCACAGGGGCATTGAGCGTACGCTCAATGAAAAGGCTTTTATCGGTCTTTTTCATAGGTCAGGCGATGGTCTTTAGTAGTATTCCCAGTTTATCGAATGTGCCACCATAGCCTTCCACCATAGAGCCCGTCATGCTGCGGAACATATCCTGTTCTTTCTCATTTGCATTCAGGGCCTTTATCCAAAGGTTCAGCGTGGTCTTTCCATTTTCTTCCTTCATTTCCACTACGTTCAGTATCTCCAGCGGCCAGTCGGCGCTGAAAGGTGCCCGTGTCACGCCTGCGTTCTCGTCAGAGAAAGACACTACGAACACCAGCCTGTTCGGTTCGCTCACTTCATGGAAGATGAACCTGCCCCATTCCACCGGGCCGCCGGGTGCTGCAAAGCTGTAGTGGAACAGCCCGCCGGGGCGCAGTTCCAGCTCTGCCACCTGTGTGTCGAAGCCTTTCGGGCCCCACCATGTGGCCAGGTGCCTGGCCTCGGTCCAAGCCCTCCATACCAGCGATATGGGGGCGTCAAGGGTGCGGGTCATAAGATGCGTAAGGCCTGTACTATGATCCTGTATGGCTGCCAGGTGGTCTTCCAGCTTGTTTATGGTCTGTCTGCCACCTTCTACGGCATATCCCGCTACTGCGTCTCGTTCGGACGCAGTAGGGAATACGCAGCGCATTGTAAGTTTGGTCTTGCCATCCACATCTTCGAAGGTCACCGTCACCTCGAAGCGGTGAGGGTCGCCCTCTATACCTGTACCGTGGTCGTACACCAGTCTTTCGGGGCGTACCACTTCCTTGTACTTTATCAGGTTGGGGTAGTTGGTGCCATCAGGGCCATGCATGGTCGATCGCCATATGCAGCCCTCTTTTACTTCCATTTCGTGTATGGTAGTAGTGAAGCCGGTAGGGCCCCACCATTTGGCTATATGCTCAGGGCGTGTCCACACATCGAATACCAATTCTCTTGGTGCGTTCAGCAGGCGTTCCTGTACTATTTCGCGTGTATGTGTGTCAGTGTGTAGTGTGTCAGTGTGTTGCATCTTATTTGTTTTTCTTTTGTAGTTCGTTCAGATAATTTTCCAGCGAGTCCAGTTTGGCCGTCCAGAACTTACGGTATTGTTCCACCCAGTCCGATACTTCGCTCAGTCGTTCCATTTTTGCTTCGCAATAGCGTTCCCTGCCCTGCTGCTTTACATCTACCAGCCCGCACTCTATGAGTATCTTCATGTGTTTGTAGATAGCGGTACGACTCACATCGAAGTGCTCTGCCACCGAGTTCACGTTCAGCGGCTTGTACGCTATCATATTTAGTATCTCTCGGCGGGTGGGGTCGGCAATGGCCTGAAAAACATCTCTGCGCATAAATGAAACCTTTTGGTTGCAAAAATATGCAACCTTTTGGTTTTGTAAAATATTTGCACAGAAAATTATTCCTGTTGTCGTTGCACGAATGCATCAGCAGGTCATACGATGATCTGACAACACTTCTGTTGCAGAGTACTGATAAGATATCCGGGGAAAAGAAAGGTTATTTACCTTCCTGCAGCTTCAGCAGGTCTCGGGCGGGTACGCGCTTTATTTCGCCATTCACGCATATCACTGCCGTTTCATTATTGGCAGCTTTTTGTTCATAGAGCTTGCGTATCGCCAGTTTAAGACCGGCCTCTATTTTATTGAGCAACTCAGCGTTGTCCTGTTTACGGCTCATGAAAGCTTTTTTAGCGCAGACCAAAGGTCGGGGTTTTCAATGATATTTTCAAATTCCGACTCCTTTCGGGCTATCGGTTCCAGTATTCCGTACGAGTTGTCGGCCACTATCCATGTATCGCATATGGGCATGAACAGGTGAAAGAGGTTGTGTGCACCCTTGTAATACCTGCGCCTCACCACATTGCCGGGTATGTTATGGCCACCCTTTTGCACGCGCTCTGCCACGCGTTGCAGCGCCAGTTCGGGCGTGGTAAGCCATATGTAAATGAGTGTTACCGTATATCCCATCCGGTGCGCCCTATGCACCAGCCCCACATAGCTGCGGGTGGCCAGGGTGGTCTCTATGGCAAAGTCCACGCCGGTCTCCAGCAACTCGTCTATACGGTGCAGCATTATGCGGCCGGCCTCTATGGCCACACTCTCGGGGTTGAAGGGAGATATACCAGCAGCTATATTATCGGCATTCACAAATTCGCGGCAGCCCAGTACATCAGGAAATACGGTAAAGCTGGCCGTGGTCTTACCCGCGCCATTGCACCCCGCTATGATGTAAAGATCGGCCATGTGTTATTGTTCCGCCGTTGCGCTAGTGCGCTTTTATGGTATAGTTCTTTGGTATGGAAAAGGGATAGTCCAGCGCCTTGTCGAATTCGGGATTCGTGATGCTCATTTCCAGGTGGTAGTTCTTCAGCCCGTTCTGCACATCTACGGTACGCTCTGTAGATAGCCTGCGGTCGCTCACCATGGCATAGGCAGCATATACCAGCAGTGCATGTGGGCCGCCCGCCTGCAGGGGCTGCAGGTCACAGGTCATCAGGGTACTGTCTGCCATCCTGTATGATAGCTGTTGCATATAGGTGGCATCCAGCATGTGTATCGTCCACATGGCATCTTTCTGCTCGGCGCTCATAGGGGTAGCATCCACTATAGGGTCTCCCGTTAGCACATGCTGCAGTTGTGGCAGCGTTACCGATACCGGTAGTACTTTGCTTACATCGGTCAGCGGCAGCAGTGTCACCTCTTTTTCTATATGGTTCACCATAAAGAAGCTGTCGCGGGTCATCAGCATCCTGGCCACAGGGTACAGTCCGCCAAGGGCGGTCACATTCACCCACATCACACTATCTTTTTTCAGGCGGAAATTGGCAGAGAAATCGGCAGACTTGTCCGGGCTTTGAAAACTCACCTTTGCCTTGCCGCTGAATGTGCGGTAGTCCATACGCTTGCTTTGCAGTGGCAGCAGCATGGTCAGCAGCTCTGCGTCGGGTCGCACTGTTGGGGTAGTGTCCGGTGTTGCCTGTACGGTCTGTATCGTATCGCGCACGGTGGTGGTCACCGCCTGCTCCTTCTTGTTCTTCTTTCCTGCCTTTTTCTGTAGTATGCAGGAAGAGAACAATACAGGCAGCGCTACCAGCGCCACGATATACGAACCTATCTTATTCATACAGTTTCCCCTCCCCGATCTTTTTATCGATATTCTTGTCATCCGTCCCTTTTTCTTTGGCCTTTTTCCATGCTTCTACGGCCTTGTCCTTTTCGTTCAGCTTATACAGCACATCGCCCAGGTGGTCGTACAGGGTGCCGTCGGCATTGCTGCCTGCTATGTCTATTGCTTTTTGTATAAATACTTTGGCCTGTTTCAGGTCGCCCTTCTTATACAGTATCCACCCGTAAGTGTCCAGGTAGGTTCCCTCATCAGGCCGCAGCTCCAGCGCACGCTTCGACATCTTTTCTGCATCGTCCAGCCGCAGACCGCGCTCCGACAGGTAGTAGCTGTAGTTGTTCAGTACATTGGTATTAGCGGGGTCTATGGCCAGCGCCTTATCAAATGCCTCGTCCGACCGTATGTATTGTTTGGCCGTATAGTATACATCTCCCAGGGTACTGTACATAGCCGCAAGCGCATCTTTATTGTTATCGGGCTGCAGGTCTATGGCGCGGTTCAGCGCCTTTATGGCGGCAGGGTTGTTATCCTTGTTCATATACCCCAGGCCGTTGTAGAAATGCACTATGGCCTGGTTGGGAAAAAGACGCATGGCCTTTTCGGTATACTTTATCAGCGAATCGGCATACTGTTTTTCCAGGTATACATTCAGCAGGTGCCCCCAGGCATCGTATGTGCCCGGCCGCAGTGCCACTATGCGCTTGTATATTATGGCTGCGCTGTCTTTTTTGCCACTGTTCTCCAGCGTTTCGCCATAATACTCCAGTATAGAGGTATTCAACTCTTGTATGGCAGCATCACCAGGGTCTTGTGCTGCCAGCTGCTCCACCACGGGTAGTGCATCTGCCAGCGCCGCTGCCGGGTTGGGCGCTCCCTGTATGTAGTCCCTTAGTATATCTACCTGTACATCGGTCTCTGCATAGGGGTTAGTGATGGCTTTTCTTATATAGGTAGTATAGCGCGTGGTATCGCCCATTTTCAGTGCATGTTCGGCAATGCCCGATTGTACAAAGGCATCATTTGGCAGTTTTTTCAGGGCCTGCTCATACAGCGTGGTGGCCTTTGCCGTCATGTTGTTGTTGTCGTAGAGCCTGCCCAGCAGCCTATAGTATTCGCCATTGCGTGGCTCGTTGGCTATCATCTGCTCTACTACCTCAGTAGCTTTTTCAGGCTTGTTCATGCCCAGGTATAGCCTCAGTTTGCGCACCATCAGTTCCTCATCGTCCATGTTGCGCTGCAGGGCTATATCCAGGTATTTCAGCGCTTCCTCCTTCTTGCCTGCTTTCTCATAGGCCTCTGCCGCCAGGCCGGGGTAGTCCTTGTCGCGTACATCCCTCCGCGATAGCTGTGCATACACATCTGCTGCCCCGGCATAGTTCTTTGCAGAGTCCAGCAGGGCGGCATATATCTCCTGGTACCACTTATTGTTCGTGTCCAGCGCTATCGCCTTTTTCATGCTTTGCATAGCGGCGTCCATGTTCTTCCTTTCGGCATGTATGCGCGCCATCTCAGAGTGAGCTGCAGCTACCTTCGGCCTTTCGGCTATGAATTGTGTGAGCAGGGTAGCGGCCGTTGCATTGTCTCCATGCCTGTGCGCCGTTATGGCCTCAAAGAAAAGCTCGTCCGTACGCGCCTCTTTTCCTTCTATGGTCTTGTTCTCGGCCGTGGTGGTATCGCCTATCTGCAGCGATGCCGGCTGGGCCAGCACACTGCCAAAAGGCACGATAGACAGTAACAGGGTATATATGGAAGCCTTTATGTTCATTGCTGTGTGGAGAAGTCGCCTATGCTCAGTTCAGAGGGCTTTTCCATGTAAGTTACGCTTTTGCCCAACATGGAATTATCGATGCAGGCATTTTTAACAATGCTGTCGGCCTGCACTATACTGTTGGTGATACGCGAGTCCGATACCCGTACTCCTTTCTCCAGCGATACCAGTGGCCCTATCACCGAATTGGTCACTGTGACACCGGCGCCTATGTAGCAAGGGGGTATTATCACCGAATCGGTGATGGTGGCCGATGGGTGTATCAGCTCTTCCTTGCCATGTTTTATATCCAGTATGCGGCCATTGGTATATACGGTAGCATCCTTATTGCCGCAGTCCAGCCATTCTTCTACCTGCCCAGTATAGAATTTCACGCCGTTGTTCAGCATATGCTCCATAGCGTCGGTAAGCTGGTATTCGCCTTTCAGCTTTATATCGTTGTCTATGAGGCGCTGCAGCTCTTTCTGCAGGCGCAGCCCGTCGCGGAAGTAGTACACGCCTATTATCGCCAGGTCCGATACGAAGTCCTTCGGTTTTTCTACAAAGGCCTCTATCTCATTCTTCTTATTCAGCTTCACTACGCCGAATGCCGAAGGGTCGTCCACCTTCTGTGTCCACACTATCGCATCCTTCTCGGTATCTATGCTGAAGGTGGCCTTGAACAGGGTATCGGCGAATGCTATGAACACATTGCCAGCCAGGGTATCGCCTGCGCACAGTATGGCATGTGCGGTGCCCAGCGGGGTCTCCTGGTAGCATATCTTGCCTTTTGCGCCCAGCGCCTCTGCTACCGAGCACAGGTGCTGCTCTACCTCCTTGCCAAAGGCAGGGCTTATGATAAAGGCTATCTCTTCCACCTTCTCATTGCTGGTGGCCAGTATATCCTCTACCAGCCGTTGTACTATAGGTTTACCGGCTACAGGCAGCAGTGGTTTGGCAGTAGTAAGCGTATGCGGCCTCATGCGTTTGCCCATGCCGGCCATTGGAATGATGATGTTCATGTTATTATAAAGAGTTTAAAATTTTTGCTTCTTATCGATCGGAAATGATAGGGAAGGGTAGTGACGCATCAGTTCACTCCAGAGTGGCCAAAGCCACCTGCGCCACGCACCGTCTCATCCAGTTCCTCGCTCTGTTCCCATGTTACGGTAGTGTATTCAGCTATCACCATCTGGGCTATGCGCTCGCCATCGTTTATGGTCTGCTCCTCGCCCGACAGGTTGATGATACCCACCATTATCTCGCCACGGTAGTCGCTGTCTATGGTGCCGGGGGTATTTACTACGGTAAGGCCCCTTTTTATAGCCATACCGCTGCGGGGGCGCACCTGGGCCTCATAGCCTACAGGCAGGGCCATGTACAGGCCTGTGGGAATAACGGCACGCTCCAGCGGGCGCAGTGTCACAGGTTGCTGCAGCCATGCACGCAGGTCCATGCCGCTGCTGCCCGCGGTCTGGTATGCCGGTAGCGGGTGCGGCGATCGGTTGATGATCTGTACTTGTATCATTTCGGGTGACAAAGGTAATACCAATTACCGGGTAAAAGAGACATACCGGCACAGGCGTACTACGCCGGGCGGTGGATATGGGGGATCTCTGTGCAAAGAAAAAAGAATGCCGCAACGCCAGAGGGCGGCGCTGTAGCTATAGGCTTACCAATCCCTGTTGTGGTGTTTGTGGTAAGACCTGTACTTCTTTTTGTGTACATAATGGCCCTTGTGCCTGTACCTGGCCCAGGTGCCCATGTAGCAGCTACTCAGGTTGGCCATCAGTACTATCAAGGCTATTATACGCAGTATCTTGTACTTCATAAGGACATTATGTATGTTGATGAATGAGTCCGTTTTCTGTAGATGGCAGCTAATATCGGCATTTTTTTCTCATTTTCTCAATAATGCAGGCATCATGCCCATTTTTTATGGCAAAAGGCCCGCTCATAGCGCACTTATGTCAGTTCTGTACACCGCTGCCGAATTAGCATTTAGCTTCGCCTATCTACCGTTTCCTCTATTGTGTTATCCACCAGCCGTATATGATGTAGGGCATTATATATATAGTAATTATACAAGAAACTTAAATAATTCAATAATAATGTGCCCCCGACACCGTAGTAACTTGTGTGTACCAAAAACTATGCACTATGAGAAAGTACATCTTATTGTTCTCCGCCATCATCGCTGCCATGACAGGATGCAAAGACGAGGCCGCTAACATGCCACAGGGTGCAGAGCTGGCCACCACATCGGAAAGGACCTCTAAGGATGAAACAAAGGCCACGCCGCTATCGCAAGAGGTGAATACCCTGACCATGGATCCCACAGAGGCCGCCATCAAAAATATGACCCCGGGCCCCGAGCATAAGGAGCTTGCGGCATCAGAGGGCCGGTGGGAAACATCTATGACCTATTGGGACCACGAGGGCGCCACTCCCACCGTTACCAAAGGCACTTGCGAAATGAAAATGGTACTGGGCGGGCGCTACCAGCAGTCCATATATAAGGGCAATGTGAACGGAACAGAGTTCGAAGGTATAGGCTATGTGGCCTACGACAATGCCAAGAAGATGTTCGTAAATACATGGATAGATAATATGGGTACCGGTATATTGTACCTGGAAGGCGCATACGATGCCAATAGCAACTCTACCGAAATGGTAGGCAAATGCATGGACCCCGCTACCTGCCGGCAAAAGGGTATGCGCCAGATAACCAAGAACCTGGATGAGAATACACAGGTAATGGAAATGTACGAGACGCCCGAAAATGGCAGGGAGTACAAGACCATGGAGATACGCTTTGCCAAGCGTTAACTGTTGCAATATTCATAAATGCATAACGGAGATGGACCCTTGCGGCCATCTCCGTTATTGTAATGTGGTCGGGTACAGCCAATGCTAGTTGTTAGAGTGCATGGCCACAGCATTGCCTTCGCTGTCGGCAAAGAAGGCCATATGACCTATCTCGGGCGATATGTGGGTCTTGGGCATCAGCACCTTTCCGCCGGCGGCCTCTACGCGGCCCAGCGCCACATTCAGGTCGGGGTTACCGTTGAAGTATATCTTTGCGCCATCCATACTGGGGGCATAACCCTCGCCCTGTACCAGCCCGCCCGATACTTTGCCGCTTGTGGGGTCCGATGGGAAGAAAGCCATCTTCATGCCCATCATTTCGGCCTCATCCATCTTCACGCCGAATACTGTCTCATAGAATTTTTTTGCCCTGGCCATATCGGTCACCGATATCTCGAACCAGTTGAGGGCGTTCACGTTTCCGTTCATGTTGTATTTGTTTTTAGTTGTTAAGAATAGTTCTTTGCTGAAGGATATGTAATATACGAATATAACACATTTTAGGGAAGGGGTATATAAGATCCCCCCTGAAAATACCTATTCGTTACATACTCTCCATCAGCGGTATCATATGGCAAACTTAGAGCCGGTAGCATTATTCGTCTTGTACAAAAACGACATTTTTCAGACCGGCATTTTGTCCTTTCTAAGTGTTTTGTTTATTTTTGTTGCAAATATTTTAAACAATTGGGCGCATACCAGATAAACGATCTAGAGCGGCTCACAGGTATAAAAGCCCATACCATAAGGATATGGGAGAAAAGGTATGGCCTCATAAGACCATACCGTACGGATACCAATCGGCGGTACTACGACGACGACCAGGTGCGCAAGTTGCTGAATGTGACCACATTGCTTTCTTACGGGCATAAGATATCGAAGATAGCAGCGCTCAATGATGAGGAGATATATAAGAACATAGAGAACGGAGCGCCTGACCGCAATAATGTGCATGCGCATACCGGTTATGTCAACGACCTGGTCACCAGCATGCTCTCTTACGACGAGCAGGGCTTCGAGCGCATATTCTCTGCCGCCGTGCTGCGCATGGGCCTGTACGATGCTATGGTGATGGTGGTGTACCCCTTCCTGGTAAAGGTGGGTGTGCTGTGGAGCATCAATAAGACCGCGCCCATACAAGAGCATTTTGCATCGTGCATAGTGCGGCGCAAGCTGATGGCGGCTATCGATGGCCTGCTGGCACCCGCAAAAAGAGACAAAAAGTTCCTGCTCTTTCTTCCGCCCGATGAATGGCATGAGATAGGGCTGCTTTTCGCAAATTATATGTTGCGGGCACATGGCTTCGAGACCGTTTACCTGGGGCAGAGCGTACCGCTTGCCGATCTGGAGAAAGTAGTGGAGGGTGTAAGGCCTCATGCCATATTCACTCTTTTCATAGCACCGCGTCCCGAAAAAGAGATACGGATGCTGCTGGGCGAATATGCGGTTCATAACGGCACTGCTGTTTACTTCTCCGGCGATACCGATCTGCTGCAGCACATAAGCGATCTTCCGCCCAATGTACACAGGTTGAAAGATGTGCTTTCAATGGCCGAAACACTGGAGCTGTTATAGCTTGTTTTGTTGCTGAAACAGAAAAATAAACAAAACATACACGAACACGACCTCATTACAGAGACGACCCTTATATATGACCACAGAACAAGTAGTGCTGGTAGACGACCAGGACAGGGAAATAGGAGTAGCAGGCAAAATGGAAGTGCATGTGACAGGCGCGTTGCACAGGGCCGTGTCTGTGTTCATTTTCAGTTCGCACAATAAACTACTGCTGCAGCAGCGTGCGGCTGTAAAATACCATTCCGGCCTTTTATGGACGAATACTTGCTGCGGCCATCCGCTGCCCGGCGAAAGCCCCATTGAAGCTGCTGAACGCAGGCTGTACGAAGAGATGGGTATACGCTGCCTGCTGATACCGGCATATACCTTTCTCTACAAGGCCGATATGGGCAATGGCCTTACAGAGCACGAGTTCGACCATGTGTTCGTAGGCCTGTACGATGCAGCGCCCGATCCTGACCCTGCAGAGGTGGCCGCCTGGCGGTATGTACCCCAAAGCGACCTTATGGCAAGCCTGCAGCAAGAGCCGGAGCAGTATACCGCGTGGTTCAGGATATGCATGGCCGACCGCGGCAGCGAGCTTTTCGGTACCATGCAGCACGGTATAAGGCCCTAGGGCGTTCGGCCCGTCGGCTATATCGTTGGCCTATTCTGCATTTTTTAACATTTAAGTTAACCGCACGATATGTTTTTGCTGTAATTTCGCGGCGTCAAATAAAAATTATGTCCAATAGAACGTTCACAATGATAAAGCCCGATGCTGTAAAAGCAGGTAACATCGGCAACATCCTCCAGATGATCAATGCCGCAGGTTTCCGCATCGTGGCTATGAAATACCTCAACATCAGCCGCCAGCAGGCCGAGAAATTTTACGAAGTGCATGCCGAGCGCCCCTTCTATGGCGAGCTTACACAGTTCATGAGCAGCGGCCCCATAGTGGCTGCCATACTGGAGAAAGACAATGCCGTGGCCGACTTCCGCAAGCTCATAGGCGCTACCAACCCCGCCCAGGCCGAGGAAGGTACCATCCGCAAGAAGTATGCTGCATCGGTAGGCGAGAACGCCGTACATGGCTCTGACAGCGATGAGAACGCTGCTATAGAAGGCAACTTCTTCTTCAGCGGCCTCGAAAGGTTCTAAGTTCATACCAGTACCTCATATAGCAGATACCCGGGCTTTTGTCCGGGTATCTTTTTTATATCCGGGCCTTGCCAAAATTACCCGTGGCACGGTATACCTGCATGTGCAAATGATGTAACTTCGCAGCCGTTCAAATCAACTTACGAATGCAGAACCTGCAGATGGTAGACCTCAAGCGTCAGTACGGCAAGATAAAGCCACAGATAGACGCTGCGATACAGAATGTTATAGACAACACCGCTTTTATAGGAGGCAAGGATGTGAGCCTGCTGGCCGATGAGCTGGCCGCTTATGTAGGCGTAAAGCATGTGATACCCTGCGCCAATGGTACTGACGCATTGCAGATAGCCCTCATGGCGCTGGGCCTGAAGCCCGGCGATGAGGTCATCACGCCTTCCTTCACCTACATAGCTACTGTAGAGGTAGTGGCACTGCTGGGCCTGAAGCCTGTTTTCGTAGATGTACATCCCGATTCCTTTACCATGGATCCGGCATCTATGAAGGCGGCCATAACGCCGAATACCAAGGCCATAATACCCGTACACCTCTACGGCCAGTGTGCCGATATGGATGCCATACTGGCCATAGCCAATGAGCATGGTATACCTGTGATAGAAGACAATGCACAGGCCATAGGCGGCACTTATACCTTCCCCGATGGCCGTACGGTAAAGACAGGCTCTATGGGCCTCATAAGCTGCACATCGTTCTTCCCGTCGAAGAACCTGGGCTGCTATGGCGATGGTGGCGCCATCTTCACCAACGATGATGCCATGGCCGAAAAGCTGAAGATGATAGCCAACCACGGGCAGAAGGTAAAATACTATCACGAGATGGTGGGCTGCAACAGCCGCCTCGATACCATACAGGCAGCCATACTGCGCGTGAAGCTGCCGCACCTGGATGAGTACTGCGCTGCACGCCGTGCCGCTGCCGACTTCTACGACAATGCCTTCAAAGGTCACCCGAAGCTGACCGTACCATATCGCGCACCCTATGCGTATCATGTTTTTCACCAGTATACTTTGAAAGTAACAGGATACGACCGCGATACCCTTAGCAAGAAGCTGGCCGAAAAGGGCATACCATCAATGATCTATTATCCTGTGCCCAGCCACAAGCAGAAGATGCTGGAGAGCTATGGTACGGCCGATGCCTACCTGCCTGTTACCGCAGCGCTCAATGCCTGTGTCATATCGCTGCCCATGCATACCGAACTGAGCAAGGAAGAACTGGAATACATAACCGGCAATTTATTGGATATCTTAGCATAAAGAGCGCTTATGAACGTTATTAAGACCCCCCTGGAAGGACTGCTGATACTGGAACCCAAGGTACATGGCGACGATCGTGGTTATTTCTTCGAAAGCTATAATATGCGCCAGTTGGAGGCCCTCACAGGCTATGATACCGCTTTCCGCCAGGACAATCAGGCGCGCTCTGTGAAGAACGTGCTGCGCGGTCTGCATTACCAGAACCACCCCACACCCCAGGCAAAGCTGATACGCGTACTGGAAGGCCGCATATGGGATGTAGTAGTGGACATTCGCAAAAGCAGCAAGACCTATGGGCAGTGGTATGGGGTAGAGCTTTCGGCAGAGAACAAGCTGCAGTTCCTCATTCCCCATGGTTTTGCCCATGGCTATGCAGTACTTAGCGAAACGTCGGAGGTGTTCTACAAATGCGATAATTTCTACGACAAGGCCGCTGAGGGTGGTGTCTACTTCAACGACCCTGCCCTGGCCATAGACTGGAAGATAGATATCTCAAAGGCCATCATTTCAGAGAAAGACCAGAAGCAGCCCCTGCTGAAGGATGCGGTGAACCTTTACGAATAGTATACAGGACCCATTATTGTTTATGAGGTATGGTAAAGGTGATCTCAGTGCCTTTGCCTAGTTCGCTTACCACATTCATGGTGCCGCCATGCTGTGTTACGAACTCGTTGCAGAATATCAGTCCCAGCCCGGTTCCTTTTTCGCCTATAGTGCCGGTGGCAGACCGCTTGTGGTCCGTTGTGAATAACGTGTCTACCTGTCCGGCGCCCATACCTATACCATTGTCCTTTATGGTTATGTTCGTGTTATTATTGTCTTTCTCTGCCGATAGAGATATTCGTGCCGATCCATCTGTCTCGCTGTATTTCACCGCATTGCCTATCAGGTTCCTTAATATGAAAAGTACCTGTTCCTTATCGGCATAGATAGTGCTGCCCGGGTGTATCTCGTTCTCCAGTGTTATCTGTTTTTTGCGAAGCATATCATCATATAATATCGCAAGATGATCGGTCACTTCATATAGGTCGAATATGGTCTCCTTCTTGCCTATTGCCGATGTCTGCTGCCGGTAGTGCAGCGATGCCCAGTCCAGCAAGGATGACAGGGTCTTGCTGGATACATCTGTTTTCTGTCGCAGCTCATTTATCAGCACTTTCTGGTCCGTCTTCGACATCAGGCCACTTTCCAGCGCATACAGCATATCCTGCAGGCTATGTAACGGGCTTTTTATATCGTGCGCTATCATGGAGAAGAGTTTATCGCGCAGTGCGTTCGACTCTGCAAGCTTGCGTTTCTTTTCCGTCATGGCCCTTTGCTCGGTATGCGTATCGTTCAGCATAGAGCGGCATATGAGGGCTATGAACAGGCAAGTGATAATGATGTTGGCGATATAGAAGTAGCGCGAGAGCGAGGGGGCAGAATAATAGGGCGTGCCATAGGTATTGTACAGCTTCACGAATATCAGCCCCAGCGCTATCATTATCACATTTGTGTAGCGCCACCGGGTATCTGTCTCCAGCACCAGCACACCTACCAGTACTACATACAGGTAGTTCTCTAACCCCATGGCAGGCCCAAAGCCGGTAGCGGCATGTATGAGCCATACGCAGATGGTGGGTACGGTAAAGTACCTGGCGGCACTTATCTGGCCTTTATGATTGAGCCATACAGGTAGCAGCAATATAGGTACCAGTATTATAAGGTTCCATACGAATGGGCGGGAGTCCATGCCCACGAATATGCTGGCTATCACCAGCTTCGAGCTCATGAGCAGACTTAGGTTCAGACCGCGTAACCGTACCTTTTCATTGAAGGGGGTCTCAGAAGTTACCCCGGAATTGATAAGTTCATTAACGACCTGCAGCATTGATACAAATATAATGTATCCCGCTGTTTAACGAAAGCGTCGAAAAGCTAAATTTCTTTAGCTATGGTGGTGCGATCTACCAGGCAAGCAGCTCTCCTATTTTTGTAGCCACCTTGTCTGCACTGGGCAGCATGGCCGCTTCCAGCCCCATGTTCATGGGTACGGCGGGCAGGTCCAGTGCGCCTATTGTCATCACAGGGGCATCAAGGCTGCTGAAGCAGTTCTGGGCTATACGGCCGGCCAGTGCTTCACAGAAAGAATTGCGCAGTTGCTCCTCTGTCAGCACTATGCATTTGCCATGTTTCCTTACCGTATCGTACACCAGCTTTTCGTCCAGCGGGTATATGGTACGCAGGTCTATTATCTCTACACAGCCGGGGTACTGTTTGGCCGCATTTTTGGCCCAGTATACGCCCATGCCATAGGTGATGATGCAGAGGGTCTCTCCATTCTCTACGGCTTCTTCATCAGCGGCCAGCACCACATTCCCCTTCCCGAAGGGCACTATATAGTTCCTGTCAGGCTCTACGGTCTTAGCGTCCTCGGTGCCGGGTACCTTGCTCCAGTACAGGCCCTTATGTTCCAGCATCACTACAGGGTTGCCATCGTAGTAGGCCGCTTTTATCAGGCCCTTTATATCGGCAGCATTGCTGGGGTAGGCTATCTTGATACCCTTTATGGTGGCCAGTGTGCTTTCCACACTGCCGCTATGGTAGGGACCGCCGCCGCCATATGCGCCTATCGGCACACGCAGTATCATGGATACCGGGAATTTGCCACAGCTCAGGTAGCACGATTTGCTTATCTCTGTAACCAACTGGTTCAGCCCGGGGTATATGTAGTCGGCGAACTGCACCTCTACTATAGGTTTCAGCCCCACGGCATTCATACCTACGGTAGAGCCTATTATATATGCCTCCTGTATGGCGGTGTTGAACACGCGGTCATCGCCGAACTTGTCGGCCAGTGTGGCCGCTTCGCGGAACACACCACCCAGCCTGCGGCCCACATCCTGCCCGTAGAAGAGCGCTTCCGGATGGTCTTGCAGTATCTCTTCCACGGCATGCAGTGCGGCATCTACCATTACCACCTTCTCGCGTCCCTCGGGGCAGCGGTCGCCTTTTTCTTCCGTCACTGGCGATGGCGCATATACATGTTCTGCCACTGTACGCGGGTCGGGGTCGGGCGCAGCCACTGCCGCATCGAACTCCGCTTGCACATAGGCCCTTTCTTCCTCTTCTATCTTGTCCAGCTCGGCCTTGCTTACCTTATGTTCGGTCTGTAGTTTTTTTCTCAGCTTCGGCCCCGGGTCATCTATGGTATGCTTGGCCAGGTCCGCGGCCGTGCGGTACCACTCCCTGCGCACGCCCGATGTATGGTGGCCCAGCAGGGGCACTTTGGCATGTACCAGCATGGGCTTGCGGTACTCGCGTACATAGTGTATGGCTGCTTCCATCGCCTTGTACGATGCCTCGAAGTCGCTGCCATCCACCCGCATGCGCTCCATGCCTTTGAAGCCCGCAGCATATTCGTAGGCGTCATTGGTGCGCGCCTCATCGCTGCTTACCGATATGCCCCAGTCGTTATCCTGCACCAGGTATATGATGGGCAGTTCGTGCAACACCGCGAACTGGAACGCCTCGCTCACCTCTCCCTCGGTCACGCTGCTATCGCCCAGCGAGCATATCACTACGGGCGGAGCGGCGTAAGTGCTCAATCCCATCTTTTCGCGGTATTGTATGCCTTGTGCTATACCCGTGGTAGGTATGGCCTGCATACCTGTGGCGCTGCTCTGGTGTATGATACCGGGAAAACCCTCCCTGCGCGAGTTGGGGTGGTTATAGTACTCCCTGCCGCCGGTAAAGGGGTCGTCACCCTTGGCCAGCAGTTGCAGCATCAGCTCGTAGGGGCGGTAGCCCATACCCAGCATTATGCTCTCATCGCGGTAGTAGGGGCTCACCCAGTCGCTGGGCTGCAGTTGCAGGGCCGTGGCCAGTTGTATGGCCTCGTGCCCGCGCGATGTGCTGTGTACATATTTACATACCTGGCGGTTGGCATCATAGATGTCGGCCATTGCCTTTGCGGTCATCATCAGGCGGTACGCCCGTAGCAGTAGTTCTTTGGAGAGCATGGAGCGCAAAAGTAAGTTTTAAAGGGGAATTATACAGGGCCCCGGGCTGCTGTGCGGTGGTGTGGCATGGCCTGTACTCCGTATTATCTATTATATTCGTGTCGCTATGTTCCGGTCGTTAGGTCAGTTGCATCCCATGCCCTGCAAAAGGGATACCCTGCTGGTAGCAGCGGCATTGGGTACGGTCATAGCGCTTTTTCTTATCATATTCGAGCCCTTTGGCCTCAACACCGTGCCCGGGGGCTTCCGCAAGACCACTATACTGGTGGGGTACGGCATCATCACCTTTGCGGTAGTGGCGGTAAATGGCGTATTGCTGCCCACCCTGTTCCCCCGCTTCTACGACCGCACCCGCTGGACCCTGCTGAAGGACATGTTCTTCTTCGGTTTCCTCAATTTCATGACCATCTGCGTGGTCAATTTCCTGTATTCGTCCTGTACCTTCCATTTCAGCCTCAATTGGAACCGTTTCCTCTTTTCCCTGTTCGCCACCTTTAGCGTAGGTTTCCTGCCATTCGTCATGCTGCTGCTGTTCAGGCACAATCGCCTGTTGCGTATGAACCTGCGCATGGCCGCCGAGATGAACCGGCATCTACCACTGCATACACCTGTAGCGCAGGTCACTGTCGCCGCTGCCCAGGCCTCTTCCTATATCACTATCGCCTCCGATACGGCATACGATAGTATCTCCTTTGCGGTAGGCGATCTGCTATATGCCGAGAGTGCGGATAATTATATAAAGGTGTGCTATATGGATAAAGGCACTGCCAGAACGGCGGTGATACGGCAAACACTAAAGACACTGGAAGATAAGCTGACCGGCACTACTAGGGTAGTACGCTGCCACCGTTCCTTCATAGTGAACCTCGATAAGATAGCCGCCGTCAGCGGCAATGCCCAGGGGCTGAAGCTGTCGCTGCACGGTACCGATGTGGTCATTCCCGTATCGCGTACCTCTGTAGCGGGCATAAAACAACTGCTGAATGCCCCGTCATAGCTTGCCGATGGCCCCATAGCATGCCATCTGCCCCATAATATTGCCCCACACCCCATTTTTTTGTATGCGTACAGTAGGTAAGGTTCCTTTGCTGCAAAAAATGATATGCACAAGATACTTCTGGTCATACATGTGATAGCTGCTACTGTGGCCCTTGTTTCGGGGATGTTCGCTATACTGGCACGCAAGGGCAGGGGAGTGCATACCGGCGCAGGGCTCACCTACTACGCATCTATGTATGGCACGGCCCTTAGCGCTGTCATAATGTCGGTAATGAAATGGAACCCCTTCCTACTCTCCATAGGCATCTTTGCCCTCTACTTGGTATACTCCGGCCGGAAGGCCATATGGTACAAGCGCCTCAAAGCGCCCTACACACCCGCGCTCAAGGACAAGCTGGCCGCATACATAGGGCTGGCTACGGGCACAGTTATGCTGGGCTACCCTTTGTACCAATATAGCACACATAGCGGCCCTGCATTTTCGGTATTGCAGGTCTTTGGTTTCATATTGCTGCTCTATTGCCTGCGCGATCTGCAGTTGCTCGCCGACCCACGCAACTTTACCCCTCATAATAACAAGGTATGGCTGCCAAGGCATATAGGCGCCATGGGTGGCGCCTATATATCTACTGTTACCGCACTGCTGGTGGTCAATGTTCATTTCTCGCCCGGCTGGGTGGTATGGCTGGCACCCACGGCCGTAGGTAGCGTGCTCATAAGCAGAAGCATAGCGCGTATAAGGCCCCGGAGAGCCCATACGCCTGCCACCACAGAGTGAGCGGGTATATTTACCCTTAGGCAGTATGAAGTATGGGCAAATGTGTAGGCGCAGCTATCCTGTTCCATGCGTTTATGGTAACGATGGTCATTATTATCTGGGCTATATATGTCGCTTCGAACAGGCGGGTAGCCCAGGTATAGGTCTCTTCTGTCAGCCCCCGTTCACTTACCAGTGTTATCTCTTCTGTCATGGCCAGTATACAGCGTTCTTCTTCGGTATACAGGTCGGTCTCGCGCCAGGCGTTCAGCAGGTATATGCGCTGTTCGGTCTCTCCATACTTGCGGGCATCTTTGGTATGCATGTCTATACAGAAGGCACATCCGTTCATCTGTGATGCCCTTATCTTTATCAGCTCCCTTTGCAGGTGGGGTATCTGTGTGGCCTCTACGAATTTACTGAGGCCCATCATGGCCTTGTAGGCTTCCGGCGCTTCGTGCGCAATGTTGATCCTGTTGCTCATTTTGTATCGTTTTTACAGATGCAAAACTATACAGGGCGCTGCGCCTAAAAATTAAACTGGTTTAAGAAATGAGCGGTCAGCGTATCTTTTTTCTTATCTCGCTCAGGTATTCGGGGGTAATGCCCAGGTAGGATGCCAGCATGTATTGTGGTATGCGCTGCACAAAGCCCGGGAAACGGTCTGCGAAGTGGCGGTAACTTTCTTCTTTAGACAGGTCGTGGAAAAAACGTACCCGCTGCTGTGCTGCCGCGAACGCATACTGCATCATTATTCTGAAGTAGCGCTCCGTTTGTGGTACTTCTTTTATCAGTCTTTCCTGCTGCGCCTGGTCTATGTACACTACCTCGGCAGGTTCTATGGCCTGTATGCAAAAGCCCGAGGGCGCTTGCTGCAGCAAGCTCATATTATCGGCCATCCACCAGCCTTCCAGTGCGAATTGTGTTATCTGTTCCGTACCCTTGTCGGTGATGAAGAACATGCGCAGGCATCCTTTCTCTACAAAGTAGCTATAGCGGCATACCTGCCCTTCTTTCAGCAGGTATTCTTTTTTCTCTACTGTTGTGGTCGATGTACGTTTCCCTATCGCCAGCGCGTCTTCCTCACTTAGGGGAACATACCTGCTTATATGTGCTATCAGTGCGGCCGACATGATGTGCTAAGTTAGTACGCATTGGTAATTTTTCTTCAGGCGAATGCCTTTCTTGCAGGTCATATCCGCTCTGCCAGTACCTTGCCCACGCGCTCTATAACACCTACTACCAATGCATTGCCCATAAAGAAGGCACGTTTTATGTCCGATACTCCGGCCGTATGGTCGTCGGGGAACATGTTCAGGCGTTCCAGTTCTATGGGGGTAAGCCTGCGGTACTTATTGTTGCCCGGCTGCTTTATCACATGTTTGAACCGCGATGGTGCAGCGCCACCCTCGCCGGTGATGATGGTGCGCGATGGTCTGTCCAGCGGGTCGGGGAACACCATAGCGCCCTCTGCATAGTTATACGCTATGCCCGATGCCTTGTTGATCCTTCTCTCGCTTTTTCCGCCCTTCAGGTATTGCCACTGCTCTATACTGTCGGGGTCTATATAGAACGACCTCGGTACGCTGCCGGCTGGTAACAGTATATCGCGCAGCAGGGTAGCGGGGCCATCATACATTGCATCCACATCGTGGGTATACACTTTGCGGTCTATCATGATACCGCTGTTGCGGAAGGGGCTTTTTTTGCCTGTGCCCTTGTTGAAGTTCGCCGACAGGTCTGCCAGGTCGCCCTCCAGCACAAAGGTGTCGGGTGCGCTTTCCGGCACCGATACCCGGAAGGCCTCTGCCATCACACCCTTTTCCAGTACCCATTCAAAAGGGTCTTTCAGCGCGGTCACCTTCTTATATATAGGCGTGCTTTTATGATACCCCAGGAAGAACACCCTGCGCCTGCGCTGCGGCATACCATGGTCGGCGGCGTTTATCACACGCCATTCCACCACATAGCCCAGGTCTGCCAGCGATGCCAGCATGATGGCAAAGTCGCGCCCCCGCTGTGTGGCCGGCGATTTCAGCAGTCGGTCCACATTCTCCAGGAAAAGGTATTTGGGCTTGTGTTCTTTCTCTTTCAGTATGCGGTGTATCTCCCACCATAGCACGCCTTTTTTGCCTTCCAGCCCGGCGGCCTTGTTCAGTGTGCGGGCCACAGAGTAGTCCTGGCAGGGAAATCCACCCACCAGCAGGTCGTGGTCGGGTATCTCTGCGGTAGGTACCTTGGCTATGTCCTCGTTGCAGTGGCCGGCGGTGCCGAACCTGCTGGTGTATACAAAAGATGCATCCTGTTTTTTGGTAGAGGGTTCCCACTGATTGCTCCACACAGTATGGAACCGGCCGGACGACCGCTCGAGGCCTATCCTGAACCCGCCTACCCCTGCGAACAACTCTATGGTGCGTATCTCGCCCTTTTTACCCGGCATGCGACAAAGATAGGTTCGGCAGGCATCCGATCCAAATCATTTTAAGGCCTCTTCCACCTGTATCACTACATTGTGGATATCTTCCTTTAGCTTACATTCCCATATGGTCAGCGCCTGCCAGCCTAGTGCCTGTAGCTCGGCCACCTTCCGGGCATCGCGCGCCACGTTCTTCTCGAATTTCTCCTGCCAGAAGGCCGAATTGGTCTTGGGCAGTGTGTGGCTGCAATGCGGGCAGCGGTGCCAGAAGCAACCATTCACAAAAACGGCCACCTTTCTGCCCGGGAAAGCTATATCGGGTCTGCCGGGTATCTTTTTATAGTGCAGCCTGTAGCCGCGTATGCCCTTATCCCACAGCGCCTTTCGCAGTACCAGTTCAGGAGTGGTGTTCCTGGCCTTGTTGGCGCTCATCACTTCCGACACCTTAGCGTTCTTGGGTGTCGGCGATCGTTTGTCCCTGCTATATCGCCTTTCTTCCATGCATCTCAAATTTACCCACCTTTATCCATATGCGCTCTGCCTTCTGAGTGCATTTCAAAACTTCGTATAATATTTAGTGATAACACCGGCTCGGCGGCGCAACGATCATACTGTCTTTCAGAAGCCCCACCCGACCTCCCCAAAGGGGAGGAGATGGACCGTGCTACTCACCGGCAAAATGCAAGAGTAACAGTGGCATAATATTACCAGATAACAACCGCGCGAAAGCGAGGACGAAATAACTCTTCCCCTATGGGGAGGTCGGGTGGGGCTTCGGTGAGCCCTGTATGCGAATGTCGGGGTGAGGCTGACGTGCGAAGATCTGAAATGTACCTTCCGCCTCATGCTGCAAAAATGAAGTATTTTTGTAGTTCCGATGAGATACTGCTTTTGTGCGATATGGGGTCTGTTCATGGTAGTGTGCGCACACGCACAGGTCATTACCACTATCAGCAGGTCTATTTGCACCACTCCCTCTGCCAATGACAATAATACTTTCCTCGATCTTCGCAGCTTCAACGGTATTGCAGTAGATGGTACCGGTAATATATACGTCACAGAGTGGAACAGTGGTGCCGTGCTAAAGGTATCAGAGACCGACGACTGCATGAAGGTCTTCGCGGGCTCTGGCGACCTCTCCGCAGCCGAGCGTGGCTCTGAGAAAGGGGCATCCATTCTCTACCCTCATGGCATAGCTGCCGATAAGGTGGGCAATATATATGTAGCACAGTACCACGGCTGCGTGGTGCGCCGTATATCGCCCGATGGTACCAATACCATAGTGGCCGGCAATAAGATATGTGGCTACAACAGGGACGGCAAGCCTGCTACCGCTACATGGATGGGCAATCCCAATGGCGTGACCATAGATGGCAACGGCAATATGTACATAGCCGATGAGATGAACCAGGTAGTACTAAAGGTGACACCTGATGGCTATATGGTCACTTACGCAGGTACATCGGGCCTGAAGGGCTACTCCGGCGACCGTGGGTCTGCACTGGTAGCGAGGCTGAACATGCCCTATGGCCTGGCCGCGGGCGTGAATGGTGATATGTATATATCGGATACGAAGAACCATGTGGTGCGCCGGGTAGATGCAGAAGGTATCATTACCACTGTGGCAGGCAATGGCAGTAAGGGGTATGAGGGCGATGGCGGGCCCGCGACCGCTGCAAAGCTGCATGAGCCCAGGGGCATAGCCGTAGATGGAGAGGGCAACCTCTATATAGCTGATGAGAACAACCATGTGGTAAGGAAAGTGACCCCCGCAGGTATCATCAGTACCTATGCAGGCAATGGGCGTAAGGGCCATAGCCGCGATGGTGCACCTGCCACGGCCATCAGCCTCACCAACCCCCGCGATGTGGCCGTAGATGATGATGGCAACCTCTACATAATAGACTTTGATAGCGATAATACCCGCCGTATACACAAAGTAGCCGCAGTAGGTGTACCTCGGGCCGAACTGAAGGTGTCGCCGGGCCAAACGGCACACTATATAAGGGTAGATAATTGCACATATACATCGGTCACTATACTGGATGCCAGCGAAAAAGTGATGTCCGAACAGGCGGTCACGGGCCGCTCGTTCCAGGTAAGTATCGCAGGGCTTGCTCCCGGCAATTATATCCTCGACTTCCGCAAGCCGGGTATGGAGAGCAAAAAGGTGCGTTTTTCGGTATCGGAGCAGTAGGCAGCGTTATTTTCGCTTCGCAGCAATGGAACAAAACGGTATTTTTGCCTCCAGAAGAAGTAATACCCGATTTTTATTTTTTGTATTCAGAATATTTCCCTTACCTTTGCAGTCCTTAAATTTTTAGAAATAGATGGCAAACCATAAAGCAACCAAGAAAGACGTCCGTCAGAGTGAAAAACGTCGTGAGCGTAACCGTTATTACGGAAAAACAACTCGTAATGCGATACGCACACTTTTGGCTAGCGACAAAACTGCTGCCCAGGAAGGTCTGACAAAGGTCATCTCTATGATAGACAAGCTGGCCAAGCGTAATGTGATACACAAGAACAAGGCAAGCAACCTGAAATCAGGCCTGGTGAAGCGCGTTAACGCAATGGCGTAATTCCGCTTTTAATATATTCGTCCGTCCCGCACGCCGTGTGGGACGGATATTTTTTGCCCCATACGTTATAGCGTTCATTTGCTGTACGTTCCCCGAAACCACTTTTTGAAGGTACCTTTTATGTACCTTTGCACCTCTAAAAAAAAAGGTCCCTTTTTCTATTATGATCAGTCGCAGGAATATCCGTGTGAAGGTGATGCAAACGCTGTATACGCTTTCGTCGCTGGAAAACGGTGCTCAGGGAGATATAGATGCAGCAGCTTCCGTTCTCAACAACAAGCTGGGCCAGGTGCTCGATCTGTTCACCATATCGGTACTGTATGTGGCGCGTATAGCCCAGTATGCCGATGTGGATGCCCGCCAGCGCGCCTCGCGCTATCTTGCCACATCCAGCGACCAGAACATAGATGTCCGTATAGCTACCAGCAGCTTTGTGCAGCTCATGATGGGCAACAAGAGCTTCAACGAGCGCATAAAGAACAACAAGCTGGAGCGCTATATAGATGAGGACCTTGTGAAAAAGGTGTTCGGCCAGCTGGCACGCTCTGCAGAGTACAGCGTGTATACCGATGCGGCGAAGCACACCCCCGTGGCCGATAAGGCCATACTGCAGCATATATGGGAGAAAGAGGTGCTGGGCAGCGAAGATGCTCTGAGCCACTTTACCGACGAGCTGCCGGGCTGGGAGGACGATAATGAGCTCATCATCATGCTCATGCAGAATTTCTTCAGGGGCAATCCCAAGGTCGATTTCTCAAGGCTGCTCTCTGCCGAGAAGCGTGAGTATGCCCACGACCTGCTGAAGGCCGTAATGGAGCGCGGAGAACATTGCATGGAACTCATAACCCCCAAGCTCACCAACTGGGATAAGGAGCGTGTGGCGGTGATAGATATGCTGCTGCTGCGCATGGGCGTATGCGAGTTCCTCTATTTCCCTACCATCCCTACCAAGGTGACCATAAACGAGTACATAGATATAGCCAAACAATACAGTACCCCGCAGAGCGGCCAGTTCGTGAACGGTGTGCTGGATAACATACTGAAGGACCTGGTGAAACAGGACCTGGTGACCAAAACAGACCGTAACAAGGACTAAAAACAGCTACAATGAAACGTTATTTGGCATTCGCCATGCTGGCACTTGCAGCCTGTGGCGGAGACACTAAGCAGGAACAGAGCAACGACAAGCTACCGGCCAGCCTTGTGAGCAACCCTCACAGCGCTGCAGGTATAGACACTGTGGCCGCAGCTATGAAGCCCGTTATGAAGTTCAGCGATACCTCGCACAACTTCGGCACCATACACGAGGGCGAAACGGTATCGCACGAGTTCGCATTCACCAATACCGGCAAAACGCCGCTTATCATCAGTTCGGCATCAGGTTCCTGCGGCTGCACCGTGCCTGAGTACCCGAAGGAGCCTATAGCTCCCGGCCAGGCCGCCACACTGAAGGTCACCTTCAACTCTGCAGGCAAGGGTGGCCACCAGGAAAAATCGGTAACACTCATCACCAATACTTTGCAGGGCAGGCAGATGCTGTTCATACAGGCCGAGGTAGAAAAGAAAAAATAGCTTAACAACAACGATAAATAAAACAAAAAGATGCAATTCAATTCATTCTTATTACAGGCAGGCGCACCGGGTCCCGGTGGTCTTGGCGGTCCTGTGTTCCTCATGGTGGGTATGTTCGTGGTCATGTATTTCTTCATGATACGCCCACAGAACAAGCGTGCCAAAGAACAAAAGAAATTCGCAGACAGCCTTACGCCCAGCGAGAACACAGTAGTGACCACTGCCGGCATACATGCCCGCATCAGCCGTGCCAATGATGATGGCACTCTGCAGGTAGAGATAAGCCGTGGTGTGTTCATGACCATAGAGCGCTCTGCCATATCTATGGAAATGACCGAGGCTGCCCGCAAGAAGGCAGGCACTGCCACTGCTGTGGCTGCTAAGTAAAAATATTTCAGCGCTCACGTCGCTCTTTTTAAGAAGAGGGAGAGGCTAAAACACCGGTCTATGGGCCACAACACACATGCCGCAGGCCCGCTGAGGGTGGGTATCACTGGCGGCATAGGATCGGGGAAAAGTATAGTATGCCGGGTGTTCGCAACGCTCGGCATACCTGTTCTTAGTGCCGATGATACATCGCGCCACCTGCTCGACCATGATATTACCGTAAAGCAGGCCATCATGCAGGCGCTGGGTACCGATACCTATATCAATGGCTGCCCCGACCGCGAGAAGATAGCCGCTATAGTATATCGCGATCCGCAAAAGCTTCAGCAACTCAATGCCATAGTACACCCCGCCACCATACGCTATGCCGATGAGTGGCTGCAACGGCACAGCACACTCTACGTCATCAAAGAGGCCGCTATATTCTTCGAGAGCGGTACACATACGGGTATGGATGTGATGGTGGGCATATCTGCCCCACGAGAGCTGCGCATACAGCGCGCCATGCAGCGTGGAGGCACCACGCGCGAGAAGATAGAGAGCATTATGGCCCGCCAGATGGACGAGGACGAAAAAATGCGCCGCTGCGACCATGTCATTATCAACGATGATGCTACGGCCATTCTTCCACAGGTGCTTCATTTACACCATATTCTCCTTTCCCCAAATCCCTTAGGTTCCCGATAGTTGATACTATTTCGTGCCTAAGTATTGCACGAAATGCCGGTCAAAACCCATCACCTCCCCGATGGGGAGGCTGGGAGGGGCTGAATACATATATACCTATAGCTGCCGGTGCGGTAAAGTGTGATATATTTGCGGGTAACAAAAACACACAACACATGAAACGCAATGCTACTGCCGTATGGAACGGCTCGGGAAAAGAGGGCAATGGTACCCTTTCCACACAAAGCACCACGCTCAATGCTACACAATATTCATATAACAGCCGCTTCGCTGAAGGTGTAGGCACCAATCCCGAAGAACTCATAGCCGCTGCTCATGCAGGCTGCTTCACCATGAAGCTCTCCTTTGTGCTGGGAGCTGCTGGCTTTACTCCCGATAAGCTGGAGACCCGCTGCGACATCACCCTGGACAATGGCGCTGTTACCACCAGCGATCTTACGCTCACTGCATCTGTTCCCGGCATATCGCAGGAAAAATTCATGGAGTGTGCTAATGATGCAAAGGCCAACTGCCCTATATCTAAGCTGCTCAACTGCAACATAACGCTGAACGCCACCCTGGCATAAGCCGAAAATATCTTTAAAGAACAGGCCGCATCCCGATAGGATGCGGCCTGTTCTTTTTTGCCGCCGGGTAATACTTTGTTCGTAATATTATGCCTTCTTTAGCAGGTACATTTACCATCAATTATCCAGAAGATGAACGAACAGATCCGCAGTTTGCAGCCCGTAGCGCTATGGGGCTATTTCACCGACCTCAATGCTGTACCACGCCCTTCCAAGAAAGAGGGTAGGGTCATAGCATTTATGAAAGCGTTCGGCGAGGGCCTTGGCCTCACTACCCTGGTAGACGAGGTAGGTAATGTCATCATACGTAAGCCGGCCACGCCCGGTATGGCAGACCGCCAGACCGTCATTCTGCAGAGCCACCTGGATATGGTACACCAGAAGAATAGCGATACCGTGTTCGATTTCGATAAGCAGGGTATAGAGATGTACATAGATGGCGATATCGTAAGGGCCCGTGGCACCACCCTTGGTGCCGACAATGGCATAGGGGTAGCGGCCATTATGTCGTTGCTCTCATCTACAGATATTCCTCATCCGCCGCTTGAGGCACTTTTTACTATAGACGAGGAGACAGGTATGACGGGCGCTCTGGCCCTGAAAGGCGGCCTGCTGCATGGCAAGATATTGCTGAACCTGGATACAGAAGAAGATACCGAACTGACCATAGGCTGCGCCGGTGGGGTAGATGTAACAGCTACCGGCGAGTATAGGCTCGTTGCTGCATCTGGCGGCCAGGCGTGGCAGCTTGCCGTAAAAGGGCTTACAGGCGGGCACTCCGGCGGCGATATACACCTGGGTCGTGGCAATGCCAATAAGCTGCTGACCCGCATATTGCTGCAGCTTACCGGTGAATGCCGCATAGCCATAGCATCTATAGATGGAGGTAGCCTGCGCAATGCTATCCCGCGCGAGGCGGTAGCGGTATTCACTGCCGTCTCCGCGCATACCGATAGGTTGAATGTGCTTGTGGCAGAGCTCTCTGCCACATTGCGGCAGGAGTGCACCGTTACCGATCCCGGCCTTACCATATCGCTACAGACCGCGCATATGCCTGTACAGGTGATGGACGATGAAGCGCAGCAACGGTTGCTGCGGGCATTGTACGCCTGTCCTAATGGCATATACCGCATGAGCCCCGAGATAAAGGGCCTGGTACAAAGCTCCAACAACCTGGCGCGGGTGCTGGTGGCAGATGGCGGCTATTCTATACAGTGTCTTACCCGCAGCTCTGTAGATAGTGAGAAGTACGATCTGGCTGCGGCCATATGCAGCGCTTTCGAGCTGGCAGGGGCCACCATGGCGCTTACCAATGCCTATCCCGGCTGGCAGCCCCGCCCCGATGCCGCCATTGTGCGCATCATGAGCGACCTCTACCGGCAGATGTTCGGGCAGGAGGCGCATGTGAATGCAGTACATGCCGGGCTGGAATGTGGTATACTGGGCACCAATTATCCTGATGTGCAGATGATATCCTTTGGCCCCAATATCTATGGCGCACACTCCCCCGACGAGCGGGTACATATATCATCGGTACAGAAGTTCTGGAGCTACCTGCTGGCTATACTGAAGGAGATACCTAAGGTATAAGGTATGCTGCAACGCTATTCGTTATCCTTCAGTATCAGTTCGCCCTTTACCAGCCACGATGTACCGAAGGCGGCCAGGCCCACCCACTCCAGCCAGAACACTATGTGGTTGGCGGTCACCCATTGTTCTGTATCGCCCTTTGCCCTTCCCAGGAAAAAGATAAGGCATATCGCTACCAGTATCGTTATGCCGCAGCCTATGTATATATTGTTGCGGCTTTTCTTCTTTCGCGGCATGTAGGCTCTTTTCTTATGGTCGCTGCGGGTGAAGAGTACCAGCGATATATATGCCAGCATCACAAAGAATATAGCGGCGCTCACATAGTGTGCGGTCTCCCGCCAGGGCTGCTCCTCTACTATACGCTTTCCGCACTCTATATCTTCGTTCTTGCTGGTAGGGAAGAAGGCCACACCCAGTACCGCTATGCCCGCTATAGTGGTGAATATGCTGTCGCGGTGGTACCAGTGTTCGTCCTTATAGCCCCTGTAGGTGATGAGGAAGAGCGATATGGCACATATGGCCCCTACGAATACATCGCCCATCATGGTGTAATAGTAGTGGCTTACAGAGTACTGTATCTGCCCGCATTTGCCTACCAGGAAAGTGCCCGTAATGAGGGTGGCAGGTAGCAGAATGCCTATCAGCCCTATCACCCGCCGAAGGGTGAGGTACGATATGATAAGCGTATTGTTTCTTTCCTGTATGTGTGCCTGGTCTTTGTTCATAGCCTTGCTTTTTTAGAGGAATGATATGTATGCGAAACTTTGTGGTGTATAGATATTACTTTATGTTACTTGTAAATATGCTGTTTTTTGTTTTGTGTGAGAGGGGTGTTTTTCCCCTTTTTTAAATAAGTGGAAAGATGCCCCATAGCAGCACACCTCAATTTCCCCCTCTTTCTCACTATGCGCTTTCACTGCTACTGGTTATATTTGTGATCTTAAAATAATTGAAAGGATTAAAAATAGTTTTAATGAAAAAACTGATACTGCTTTTTGCTGCCGTAGCATCGCTGAATTTTACGGTAAAGGCCGATGAGGGCATGTGGATACCCATGCTCATAGGCAAGAATTATGACGAGATGCAGCGCCTCGGCCTGCGTCTTTCCAAAGATGATATCTACAACATCAACCACAGCAGCCTTAAAGATGCCATACTGCAGTTCGGCGGTGGCTGTACAGCCGAGATGATCTCTGATAAAGGGCTGCTGCTTACCAACCACCACTGCGGCTACGATGCCATAGCCAACCTGAGCTCTGTAGAGCGCAACCTGCTCGATAACGGCTTCTGGGCCCGCAGTATGGACGAAGAGCTGCCAGCAAAAGGCGTTACCGCTCTTTTCCTGCAGCGCATGGAAGATGTTACAGCCGAAGTACTGGAGGCCGTAGGCGATGCCACCGGCGAAGAGTACAACAAAAAGGTAGAAGCAATAGCTAAGAAGATAGAAGAGCGCAGCAACAACAAAGGCAAGCTGACGGCCAATGTGAAGTCCTACTTCAACGGCAACCAGTTCCTGTTGCTTATATACAAGCGCTATACCGATGTGCGCCTTGTGGGTACTCCGCCTAAGTCACTGGGCAAGTTCGGCGGCGATACCGACAACTGGATGTGGCCCCGCCATACTGCCGACTTCTCTATGTTCCGCATATATGCCGATAAGGACAACCAGCCCGCCGGGTACAGTGCCGACAACGTGCCTTACCGCCCCAAGAAATACCTGCCTGTATCATCGCGCGGGGTGCGCGAGGGCGATTATGCCATGATAATGGGTTATCCCGGCCGTACCAACCGATATGAGGTGTCTTATGGTGTGGACCTGGCCGTAAGGGTGGTGAACCCATCTATAGTAGATTGCCGCGACCTGCGCCTGAAGATAATGAAGCAGCACATGGACAAGGACAAGAAGGTATACCTGCAGCTTACTTCATCTTACTCGCGTATAGCCAACTACTGGAAATACTACATAGGCCAGACAGAGCAACTGCAGCGCCTGGATGTGGTGAACAAGAAAAGGACAGCCGAAGAGAAATTCATGGACTGGCAGCACGATAACAATAAGAACACCGGCCTGATGGGCGAATTCGAAAAGGCCTATACAGGTTATGAGCCTTATGCCAAACATGCTGTTTACTATTCCGAGGCATTCCGCGCTCCGGCCCTTACCCGTATGGCAGCCTCTCTCAAGCCTCTTTATGATGCTTATGAAAGGCATCATGGCCGCCTGGCAGCCGATACGCTGAAGAAGTACATCACCCAGGCCCAGAACGGCTACCGTGCAGCCATTAAAGATTACGAAAGGGCTACCGATAAGGAACTGTTCGCAGAAATGACCCGCCTTTACTACATCAATGTGCCCCGCAACCAGCACCCTGCTATATACAGCAGCATCCTGAACGGCGCCAGCGGCAGCAGCAAGGCTCCTTATGTGGCCTATGCCAATACTGTTTTCAGCAGCACCTTCCTTACCGACAGCAACAGGTTCAATGCGTTCTGCAAGGCGCCCTCTTACAGCAAGCTGAAGGACGATGCCGCTATGAGGTATACCGTTAGCTTCGTAGCCAACTACAGCAAGAACTACCAGCCTAAGGTAGAGGCCTTTGCCAACAAAAAAGGCGACCTGGCGCGTGAATATGTGAAGCAGCTCATGCAGATGAACAGGGGCAAAAAGATGTATCCCGATGCCAACTCTACTATGCGTGTTACCTATGGTAAAGTGCTGAGCTATGAGCCGCTGGATGGTGTGGAGTACAACTACTTCACCACCCTCGATGGTCTTGTGGCCAAGTACAAGCCCAATGATGACGAGTTCGATGCGCCTAAAGAACTGCTGGAGCTGCACAAAAAGAAGAATTATGGTCGCTGGGCCGATGCCGATGGCTCACTGCATACCTGCTTCATAACCAACAACGATATCACAGGTGGCAACTCGGGTAGTCCCGTTATCAATGCCAATGGCGAGCTGATAGGTACCGCCTTCGATGGCAACTGGGAGGCAATGAGCGGCGATATAGCTTTCGATAAGAAGTACAAGAGGACCATCGTTTGCGATATCCGTTTCGTACTCTTCCTCGTAGACAAGCTGGGCCACGCCGATAACCTGATACGCGAAATGAATATCCGCTAATTGGCGATACGATAATAAGCAAAACAAAAGCGGCAGAGGACTCTCTGCCGCTTTGCTTTTTGAATAATGTGTGGCTCTATCTCAGCATCAGTTCCCTTATGTACTTCACCGGTGCGCTGCCATAGCCCAGGAAGCTCTCATGGAATTTCTTCAGACCAAAGGCCGTCCCTTTTTTCCTTTTTAGCTCTGCCCTCAGGTCGCATATCTCGGTGAAGCCCGTGAAGTAGCAGCATAGCTGCACCTGTGTCACCTGTACACGCCTCCATTTACCATACGCCTCTGCATCTTGCTGGAAGGCCTCATCCATCAGCAGGTGTATCGCCTCTTCCTGGCTCATGTTCATGGTATGCACGCCCAGGTCCAGTATGGTATTGCAGGTACTGCGCAGGTTCCATTTATAGTACATCAGCCACATTTCCGGCGCTGCTGTGGTGGCGGTAGTATCGTCTCCGTTATAGCCGTTCTCCAGCATCATCAGCTCGGTATATACCGCCCAGCCTTCTATCATGGCATTGTTGCCCAGTATGGCCTTTATTATGCTCGGAGACCGGTTGGCATATACCAGTTGTGTATAGTGGCCCGGTATGGCCTCGTGTATGTTCAGTATCTGCAGTATGTACTTGTTGTACTCGCGCAGGTAACTTTCTGCCTTTGCCTTGTCCCACCCGTCCAGGCTGCCTACATTGTAGTAGGTATTACCTTCCTTGTCGTAAGGGCCGGGCGAGTTGATGGATGCGCCTGCCACACCCGCCATATAGGCCGGTTCCCTGCGTACTACCAGTGGTTTCGATGGGTCTATGTACAGCAGGTCCTTCCTTTTTATGAAGTCCACCAGTATGGGCAGTTGCTTTTCTATGGCCGCCTGGAATTCCTCGGGCGCTACATGCTCTTCCGATAGCTTGTCTATCATTTGCCGTATGGCCACCAGTGTGTCTGCGGGCATGGTCTTACCCGCCATATACCGCGGCCACAGGTCGCGCGTTATCACATACATCTTATTGTGCAGTTCCTGCTTATGTGCCATGGCCTTGCGATACATCACCTCGGGCGTATAGCCGCTCTGCAGCTCATAGCCGAACTTCTTATCGTACAGCGCCTTCCCCAGTCTGAAGCTGCGGGGTGTTTCGTTCTTCAGGGTCATCAGCCACCGCACATAGTCGTTCATGGCCTTTGTGGCAGCCTCGCAGCCCAGCCTTATCTGTTCCTTTTCCCATTCGCTGAGGGCGCTTTTTTTCAGTGGCTCCACCAGGTCCTCTGCAAATACCGATAGCCCGCCCTTGTTCTGCGTTATGGCCAGGTCCATATGTTCTTTGGTGGGGTTCTTTATGTTCTGTTTGGCGGCTTCGTAGTAGGCGGGTACATATTTCAGTCGCTTGCTGAAGTTGCGCAGCCTTTCATCCAGCGGTGCGTGGTCGTTCGCCAGCATTTCCGCAAACCCTCCCGATACATTATAGCCCGATGGGTCCCACTCATAGGCTCTCAGTTCCTCTATGCCCCATATAGCGCTTTGCAACTGGTTCTCTATCAGCCGGTGGTCGGTCTTGTTGGCCGGTGAAAGGGCTGCTAACCGGAATTTTTTCAGTGAGTCCAGGTTAGCCCTGCAAAATTCCAGTTCCCTTTTTCGCGATGCGGCATCGGGGATCACCAGCACGCTGTCGTATTTATGATAGCCTACTGCGCTGGCCCAGGCAGGGTACACCTCCCACATGCGCAGTACGAAAGCCTCCTTCCATGTGTCGAAACGGCGGTCGGCAGGCGATGTCTTGGCAGAGAGCGTGGTCATAAGGGAGAGCAGGGGAGTAAGTAACAAAAGGACCTTTTTCATTATGCATCACTTTGATGCACGAATTTACTTCAAAACGACCATAGCCTGCCCCGGCAATTGATCGTGGGCTTTCTTCAATGGTCGCTTTTTCGTTTCTTGGATCCCGCGCGACCGCGCGGATATTAGCGCTCCCTCTCCCAAGGAGAGGGCTGGGGAGAGGCTTAAGAGCAGGAATGAGAAATGCCCCGGCAATTAATACGTCACAGTGGCAAAAACAACGCAACAAGAACTATTTTTGCCGTAAACAGACCTACGATGACGCTTGCTGCCCAGGTGAAACATGCCGCTTACGATGCCCTCAGGCACCTGTACCCGGATACACCTATAGACATGAACACCATTACGGTGAACCAGACCAAACCCGAGTTCACCGGCGATTATACTATCGTCCTTTTCCCCTTCCTGAAGCTGCTGCGACAAAAGCCCGATGCCATAGGCAAACAACTGGGCGACCATCTACTGGAGAATACGAGCATATTCGCCTCTTACGATATAGTGGCCGGGTTCCTCAACCTCACTATAAAAGACTCTTATTGGGTGTCTTTCCTGCTCGGTCATCATACCCGTACCGACTTTGGGCAGCAGATGAAGACCGACCATCGGGTGATGGTGGAATACTCATCCCCCAATACCAACAAGCCCCTGCACTTCGGGCATATGCGCAACATATTCCTGGGTGCGGCCATGGCCGAGATACTACGGGCCGATGGCAAGCAGGTAATAAAGGCCAACCTCATAAATGACCGCGGTATCCACATCTGCAAATCCATGATAGCATGGCAGCACTATGCCAATGGCGCCACGCCCGAGAGTGCAGGTATAAAGGGAGACCACCTGGTGGGCGACTACTATGTAAAGTTCAATGACATATACAAAGAGCAGGTAGCTGCGCTCATAGCCCAGGGCAAGGACGAAAAGACCGCCGAGAAAGAAGCCCCCATAATGGCCGAGGCGCAGGATATGCTGCGCAAATGGGAGGCCGGCGACAAGGCCGTGCGCGACCTGTGGGAGACCATGAACAACTGGGTATACCGGGGTTTCGATGAGAGCTATAAGAAAATGGGCATCACCTTCGATAAGGTATACCATGAGAGCGAGACCTACCTGCTGGGTAAGAAGATAGTAGAAGATGGTCTGGCTAAGGGCGTGCTCTTTCGCAAGGAGGATGGCTCGGTATGGGTAGACCTGAAGGCCGATGGACTGGATGAAAAGCTACTGCTGCGCGGCGATGGCACATCTGTATACATCACCCAGGACCTTGGTACGGCCAAGCTGAAGTATGATGACTACAAGCTCGATAGATCTATATACGTCATAGCCGACGAGCAGAACTACCACCTGCAGGTGCTGAAGCTGATAATGAAAAAGCTGGGCGAGCCCTGTGCCGATGGCATATACCACCTGTCCTACGGCATGGTAGAGCTGCCCACGGGCCGTATGAAGAGCCGCGAGGGTACCGTGGTAGATGCCGATGATATGGTGAGCGAAATGGTGCGCCTGGCACAGGAGCAGACCGAGGCCGCGGGCAAGACCGAGGGTTTCAGCGGCGATGAGCTGGCAAAGCTCTACGAGACCATAGGCCTGGGTGCGCTGAAATTCTACCTGCTGCGTGTAGACCCGCGCAAGAAGATGGTCTTCGACCCCAAAGAGTCTATAGACCTGCATGGCTTCACCGCCACCTTCATACAGTATGCGCATGCGCGTATATGCTCTATCCTGCGCAGGGAGCAGTTGCCGCTAGTGCCTGATGCCACAAGGTTCCAGTCCTTCAAACAGGCCGAACCCATCTCCATTAATGAGAAAGAAATGCTGGTGCAACTGGAGCAGTACCCTGCCATACTGGCCGATGCCGCGGCAGAGTACAACCCTGCCTCGCTCTGCAACTATGCCTTCAAGCTGGCGCAGACCTTCAATACCTTCTACGATGTACACAGCATATCCAAGGCCGAAAGCGAGGAGAAGAAAGACCTGCGCCTCATGATGATCATCATGACGGCCTCGATCCTGCGCCACAGCATGGGCCTGCTAGGTATACGCATGCCCGAGAAAATGTAAGGACCCCCAACGAAAAACGATATATTTACCCCTGTAAAAACAAGCAACGGCAGCCGCTCGCGACCGCCGTAACGATATAAGACACAACATGCAGAAGATACTTGTAGCCAACCGTGGCGAGATAGCGATGCGCGTGATGCGTACCGCAAAAGAAATGGGCATAAAGACCGTGGCAGTATACTCTGAGGCCGACCGCAACATGCCCTTCGTGCGTTATGCCGATGAGGCTGTTTGTATAGGCCCTGCGCTCTCCTCGCAGTCCTACCTGAGGGCAGAGAAGATAATAGAGGTGGCCAAACAGACAGGCGCCGATGCCATACATCCCGGTTATGGTTTCCTTAGCGAGAATGCTTCTTTTTCCAGGGCCGTGTCCGATGCAGGGCTTATATTCATTGGCCCTTCCGCGCACTCCATAGAGGTGATGGGCAGCAAGATAGGGGCCAAGCAGGCCGCCAAGAAGTTCAACGTGCCTATGGTGCCCGGTACCGAAGAGCCGCTGAAAGATGTGGACGAAGCGCGCCGCATAGCGCAGAGCATCGGTTATCCCATCCTTGTAAAGGCATCGGCAGGCGGTGGTGGCAAGGGTATGCGCGTAGTGAACAGCGACAACGAGTTCGAAGAGCAGATACGCGCCGCCAAAAGTGAGGCCCTCAATTCCTTCGGCAGCGACGATGTGTTCATAGAGAAGTATGTAGGCGCTCCACGGCATATAGAGATACAGCTCATGGGCGATCAGCATGGCAATTATGTATACCTCTTCGAGCGCGAGTGCAGCATTCAGCGCCGCCACCAGAAGCTCATAGAAGAGGCGCCATCCAGTTGCCTCACGCCCGATATCCGCAAAGCCATGGGCGAGTGCGCCATAGCTGCTGCACGCTCGTGCAACTATTATGGCGCCGGCACGGTAGAGTTCCTGGTAGATGAGGACCTCAATTTCTACTTCCTGGAAATGAATACCCGCCTGCAGGTAGAGCACTGCGTTACAGAGATGATAACGGGTATAGACCTTGTGAAAGAGCAGATAAACGTGGCGCGTGGCAACAAACTGTCCTTCACCCAGGACGACCTGACCATAAATGGGCATGCCATAGAGCTGCGCGTATGTACCGAAGACCCGCTGAACAACTTCCTGCCCGATACCGGCAGGCTGGAGATGTACAAGCCGCCAAAAGGCCCCGGTATACGTATAGATGATGCCTACGAAGAAGGTATGGACATACCCATCTTCTACGACCCCATGATAGCAAAGCTCATAGCCTATGCCGCCACACGCGAAGAGGCCATAGAAAGGCTGTGCAGGGCTATAGACGAGTATTACATAAAGGGTATAAAGACCACCTTGCACTTTGGCAAGTGGGCCGTGCGTACAGAGCAGTTCCGCTCCGGCAACTTCGATACCAAGTTCATAGACAAGTTCTTCAGGCCAGAGCTGCTGCAGGACACCACGCCTGATGGTACGGAGATAGCCGCCATACTGGCCGCCCATGTGTGGGAGAAGAACCGCAAACAGGATACGGCTGTTACCACCAATGGTACCATCAGCAAATGGAAAATGAACCGTAGTTAGTAAGACCGGCTGCTGTTTTGCAATATTATTTTGAAGAAAAACTAACTGATAGTTATATTAAATATTTTCTTTAGAAAATATGACCTATTATCGCAAAAAATAGATATATTGCAGTAGGATAAAACCATATATCATGAAGACCATTCTACTTCTAACGACTCTTAGCCTCTTTGCTTTTGCTGCTAGTGCGCAGCAGGAAGTATGGGATGCCAGCCATAACGTAAAGGGATACATCAATAAAGACGGCACTGTACACGACCCGCTTCATAATTTGCGGTGCACCTTTCAGCAGGGCGGCCGCATACTCGATGTGCATGGCAGTACTATCGGTTATATAGTGAATGAATACGAGCTGCAGGATGCTTCTCACACTATCAAAGGCTATATACACCAGAATGGCATAGTAGAAAATGCAGCCCATACACAGATAGGACGCATCAATATAGATGGCAGTGGCCCTGTAAAAGATGGCGCTGGCAATGTTATAGGCTACCTGGACTCTACAGAGCCCATGTGGGCCGCAGCATATTTCTTCCTGCTGCATTACTAGTAAAGATCCCGGGTACAACCGAAAATATAAAGAAAGCCACCGTCAGGTGGCTTTCCTCTTTATCGTATTGACGTAAACACCTGTTACCAGTGCGCAAAGTCGTGCTCGTAGTTCTTCATGCGCTCTATCGGCGGATTGAAGTAGCCATACTTCAGGTCGGGGAATTCCTCGCGTATCAGCTCCATCATTTGCTTTATGCCCATGCACTCGCCGGTATCGGCTATGTTCATGCGGCCCAGGTACCAGTCCGGGTCTATGTTGAAGTTGCGCCACTGTATCATGCTCAGGCCGGTACTGCTTATCAGCTCGCACAGCGCCTCGTACTCGGCTATGCTGTCCGTCATACCCGGGAACACGAAGTAGTTGATGGACGACCAGCCGCCATAGCGCCTCACCACTTTCAGGCTCCCCACTATATCCTCGAACTTGTAGTTGTTCGGCTGGTAGTACTTGGTATATATATCGGCCCTGGCCGAGTTCAGGCTCACGCGTATGCTGTCCAGTCCGGCCTTCATCAGCTCTTCTACCGCAGCAGGTTTGCTACCATTGGTATTTATGTTGATGCTGCCCTTCGTTGTATGTTTGCGCATTTCTATTATCGACTCGCGAATGGTCTCCCACATCAGCAGTGGCTCGCCCTCGCATCCCTGTCCGAAGCTCACTATAGGGTAGGGGGCGGTCTCCAGGTGCGGCACGGTGAATTCCACTATCTCTGCCGCCGTTGGCTTGAACCTCAGCCTGTCCTGTGTCGATACTATTGTCTCATCCTCTGGCTGAAATGAGATACAGCCTATACAGTTCGCATTGCATGCCGGCGATGTAGGTATGGGGCATTCCCAGCGGCCTATGAAGTAGTTGCGGGCAGCGGGGCAGTGGTAGGTAAGGGCGCAGTTATCGGCCAGGTGTTTCACCAGCCTGTTGTGCGGGTATGCTTTGGTCATTTCCTCTACTCCCACATTCACCTTGTCCTGGTCAAAGCCGCTGCATTCCTGCCTTATATCGCGCTCTATGCGCACCGCAGGTACATAGAATTTGTCGTTCAGCCAGCCGGCCGCCGTGTAGCAGAACAGGGGCAGGGTAGGGGCATCGGCCAGTGTCTCATACGCGGCTATGTAAAAGCCCGTATGCGCCGGGGGGATGAAGGCCGCTACGGCCCAGCCCTTGTCGCATATGCGCATATCGCCCGTCACTACGTCTATACCCAGCCCGCGGCGGCCCGGCAGCTCGTATAGGTTGCCACCATCGGGCAGCTCTATCCAGTCCTTTTCCGGTATGGGCATGGCCTCCCAGCCGCTACGGCCCACCGCATACAGCGATGTATCCTCATATATCTTTCCCGCACCGTCCGAATACAATACAAATGGGCTGTTCATATCTATAGCTTATTAATAATATCAGAGAAACGAGGTGCAAAATTACGCTTTTAGCCGCAGTATAGCTGATATGGATGCTATTTCTCTCTCCGCTGCTTGCTGTACATGCGTATCTTGCTGTACTTGGCAAAGGCCGCATATGCCGACAGGCGGCATATAACGAACCCATGAAAACCATCCAGGAATCCCAGTTTCACAAAGTATTCGCTCACAAAATGCCAGAAAGGCGAGAAGATCACCTTTAACACACTTGCTGTCTTGCCACGCTCCACGGCATCTTGTGCGGCCAGTTCGGTATAGCGTTCTATTTTCCGCAGGTGCTGGCTTATACTATCAAAGCTGTAGTGCAGCAGGTCGCCTGCCAGCAGTCCTGTACGGTCTGCTTCATTGTGCGCCTTCCAGTATTCATGCACTTTTTTGTCTTGCCAGGCACCCTTTGTGCGGTCATACAGGCGGGTCTGGTGGTCGGGGTACCAGCCTGCATGTTTTATCCACTTGCTGCAGTAGCTGGTCATGCGGGGCATCTTGTACACATGGTGTGCCGGGGCCTGTTTTACCCGCAGTATGCTCTCTCTTAGTGCTGGGGTCACCTCTTCGTCCGCATCCAGCGACAGTATCCAGTCGTTAGCGGCCAGCGAGGTACCATAGTTCTTCTGCCGTGCATACCCTTCAAAGACATGCTGCACCACCCGCGCGCCATAAGAGACCGCTATCGTGGCCGTAGCATCAGTAGAGTGGCTGTCTACCACCAGTATCTCATCGGCAATGCCCGATACCGATGCCAGGCAGCGGGCCAGGTGCTTTTCCTCGTTGTAGGTGATGACAATGACACTGATGCGGACCATAGAAAGCGGGCCATAAGCCCCTAAGAGAACGGCAAAAATAGAGATACATTATTGCAAACCCATCATTTATCTTTACGCCCTTTTCCCAGGTATATCATGGTATTCCCGGCGAAGCGAAAAAAAAAGATCACATAATTCTGTTTTTTTGTTTGATCTGCATTACCTTTGCAGTCCGAAAATTTTTATAAAGATGGAAGCAGTAGCTTTTGTACACGAGCAGTTGACCGCGAACAAAGAATTCCCGAAATTCAAAGCCGGCGACAATATAACAGTGAATTACAAGATCGTAGAAGGTAATAAAGAGCGTATCCAGTCTTTCAAAGGTGATGTTCTGAAACGCCAGGGTACTGGTCATACACAGACCTTCACTGTACGCAAGATATCTGATGGTGTAGGCGTAGAGCGTCTGTTCCCTCTTTACTCGCCCAACATCGAGTCTATAGTACTGCACAAGTCTGGCCGTGTACGCCGTGCACGCCTGTTCTACCTGCGCGAGCGTTCTGGTAAGTCTGCCCGCATCAAGGAAAAGAAGCAGATACACGCTTCTGCAAAAGCATAATTCCACAATTCATTCATACGAAGAGGAGGCATTTTTTGATGCCTCCTCTTTTTGTGTCCATACCATACTGTTATGCAAAGGATATTTGTTAACGGATATGTCTTTCAGGGCCACATCGTTAACAAAAAGATCATGGCTATTTTCTTTGTTATTGCGTAGTTAAATGTTATTTTCGTTTAACAAACAGATAACCGATGGAAAAGCATACAGACCCCATAGACGTAAATACAATGCCGGTGCATCTTTTCGTTAAGTCTGCAAAGCAGGCCAAAAAGCCCAACAAACGCGTAGAGCCATTACCTGCAGTAGATGCATATAGCTATCGCCGCGCCCTGAAAATGAAGTACGCTATGGCCAGCTAATGCCGGACCATAGGACATCTAATGGTACTATAAAAACATTTACTTCCTTCCTTTACAACTTATTCTGTGTACCTGTACAGGCACATGGATCATTATAAGATCGTTTTACAGGCATTCCCCGGGTACAGCGCTTATTTGGTGTACAGGTACATCGTTCTTTCACCGGCGGTCCCTTTCTGGCCTATCAGTACCAGGTGGCCTTCGTCGTGGTCTATGATGTGGAACGCTATCTCCCCGGGCATGGTAGCTATCTGCTGCTGAACGAGCGTTATCACCATTTCCTCCTCTTCGAACTTCCATTTGCCCTTTAGTGTCACGGTATCTTCTACCAGTACAAAAGTACTGTCGCAGTTAAAGCTCATGTGGTCTTTTTCGGTGCCTTTCCCGGCAGGGTAGATGTTGCCGTCAGGGTCTTTGGTCATTTCGCAGTACCAGTTGCGCCCGCAGAACAGATGCCCCGCTACCTGCGCACGTAACACTGCACTCAGCAATAATAGGGTTATGACACAGACCGCCTTATACATACACTATGCGTAAAATTACAGCAGCAAAAGGTACCGAAGTGTGAGCAAAAAGTTATTTGCAACTACTTCTCCGTAAAAACAAAAAGCGGCCACTCTGCAGTGGCCGCTTTTTGCTTTTACAGGTCTTTATCTGTTTTACTACTTCACTTCTTCATACTCAGCATCCGATACATGGCTGTCGTTGCCGCCTGCCTGCTGCTGCTGATCACCATCCTGTGGTGTACCGCCCGGCTGTTGGCCTGCTTTGTACATTTCTTCGCTGGCGGCCATCCATGCAGCGTTCAGCTTTTCCTCGGCGCTGTCTATACCACCCAGGTCCTCGGCCTTATGCGCCGCACGCAGCTCTTCCAGTGCGCTTTCTATGGCGCCTTTCTTGTCGGCAGGTATCTTGTCGCCATATTCTTTCAGCTGCTTCTCCGAGTTGAATATCAGGCCATCGGCCTTGTTCATCTTCTCTACTCTTTCGCGCACCTGCTTGTCGCCTTCCTCGTTGGCTTTCGCCTCGTTCTTCATCCTTTCTATCTCGTCCTTGCTCAGGCCGCTGCCTGCCTCTATGCGTATGTTCTGCTGCTTGCCGGTGCCCTTATCGCGGGCGGTAACATGCAGCATACCGTTGGCGTCTATATCAAAGATCACCTCTATCTGCGGCACACCGCGTGGCGCAGGTGGTATACCATCCAGTATGAACTTGCCGAGGCTCTTGTTGTCCTTCGCCATCGGGCGCTCACCCTGTATCACATTTATCTCCACACTAGGCTGGCTGTCGCTGGCCGTAGAGAAGGTCTCGCTCTTTTTGGTAGGTATCGTCGTGTTCGACTCTATCAGCTTTGTCATCACGCCGCCCATGGTCTCTATACCCAGCGATAGCGGGGTCACGTCCAGCAGCAGTACATCCTTCACATCGCCGGTGAGTACGCCGCCCTGTATGGCTGCGCCTATGGCCACCACCTCATCGGGGTTCACGCCCTTGTGGGGTTTCTTGCCAAAGAACTTCTCTACCATTTCCTGTACCTTGGGTATACGGGTAGAGCCGCCCACCAGTATCACCTCGTCTATCTCCGATGCCGATATACCTGCATCTTTCAGCGCCTTGCGGCATGGTTCCAGTGTACGTTCTATCAGGCTGTCCGACAGTTGCTCGAACTTGGCACGCGTCAGCTTGCGCACCAGGTGCTTGGGAGCGCCGTCTATAGCGGTTATATAGGGCAGGTTTATTTCTGTCTCCTGTGATGATGAAAGCTCTATTTTGGCCTTCTCTGCAGCTTCCTTCAGGCGCTGCCATGCCATGGGGTCCTTGCGCAGTTCCATCGACTCGTCCTTGCGGAACTCGTCGGCCAGCCAGTCCATTATCACCTTGTCGAAGTCATCGCCACCGAGGTGAGTATCACCATTGGTCGATTTCACCTCGAACACGCCATCGCCCAGTTCCAGTACCGATACGTCGAACGTACCGCCACCCAGGTCGAAAACGGCTATCTTGCTATCCTTGTGCTGTTTGTCCAGGCCATATGCCAGGGCTGCTGCTGTAGGTTCGTTTATTATGCGGCGCACGTTCAGGCCTGCTATCTCGCCGGCCTCTTTGGTGGCCTGGCGCTGTGCATCGTTGAAGTAGGCAGGTACGGTTATCACCGCTTCCTTCACCTCGTGGCCCAGGAAGTCCTCTGCCGTTTTCTTCATCTTCTGCAGCACCATCGCCGATATCTCCTGCGGCGTATAAAGGCGGCCATCTATATCCACGCGGGGCGTATTGTTCTCGCCCTTGGTGAGCTTGTAGGTGAAGTGAGATATCTCGTTGGTCACCTCGTCAAAGCGGCGGCCCATAAAACGTTTTATGGACTGTATGGTGTTGTGTGGGTTGGTAATGGCCTGGCGCTTAGCGGGATCGCCCACTTTACGCTCGCCATTTTTCAGGAACGCCACGACAGATGGGGTCGTACGGCGGCCTTCATCGTTCGCTATCACCACGGGTTCATTTCCTTCCATTACCGATACGCAAGAGTTGGTCGTGCCCAGGTCTATTCCTATGATCTTTGCCATAATGTAGAATTGTGTTTATCTACCATACTCAATCGATATGCCACACTTATTTTCGTGAAATATTGGCAGAATTACTGTCAACCTATACAGTAATGGTCAAAAAGAAATGACAGAACGTACACGGGAACTGGACCATATTCCAAGAAGAATGGGAAATGTTCGAAGAATTTTTTGGTAGAGAAATAATGTTGTCTTACTTTTGCACCCACATCGCGAGATAGAGCAGCGGTAGCTCGTCGGGCTCATAACCCGAAGGTCACAGGTTCGATCCCTGTTCTCGCTACAGAAAAAGCAAAAGGCACCATATCCGGTGCCTTTTGCTTTTTACTTATTGGGGATAGATCGGGTAAGATGCGGAAAAGGCCTTTTTTTGTTTTTGATCAAGAAATAGACCCCTCCATATATTCTGCTTTAAAGGGTGTTCCTCAATAACTCTTCTTTCATTTATTAGCTGCGCATTAAAATATATATTCGGTAAGCGAAATATTTAACAGGCTTGCTAACAAATGTGGCGAGGTGTGCGCCTAAGCGTCTGTACCACTAAAACACACTTAAGCTGATCATGAAGAATATTCTACTTTGCATTTGCCTGCTTATTGCCTGCCTACCCGCCCGCAGCCAGACGCTGGCACTGGACTCTACCACGCTTGACATAACGATAGCCGTGGATTCAACAAAGCTGATCGCACCTTTCGACATTGAATGGGGCTTTGACAACAAGCTGTGGATCACAGATGCTAAAACCATAAAACGATGGGACCCTGCGACCGGCAATATTAAGACCATGTACCGTATGAACAGGGGGTATGGATTGGGGTTGGCAGTGCCCAAAACAATGCCCTTATCGGGACCAGCGTATGTGTATGCCGTATTTGACACCAGCTATTATTATGCGAACAGTGCGCAGCTGAAATTATACAGGCTTGAATACAATGTGGCCGCAGACACCTTGCTGCACCCTATGGCCTTGGTGACAGTGCCGCATTTTGGAGAACATTCGGGTGGGAAAGTGGCAATAGGAACAGACGGCAAAGTGCTGCTGACCACGCCGGAATATGAATTTGTGAACGACACACTCAATGCCATGAGGGGCAGGGTGCTGCGCATGAATGCAGATGGCAGTGCCGCCGCAGGCAATATGCGCCCTGACAGAACCTACAGCATAGGCCACAGGAATTCACAGGGTATAGTGGTATTGCCGGATGGCAAGATACTGGCCACAGAGCATTCCGGGCCATCAGAGTACGATGAGGTGAACCTGATAACACCCGGCGGCCACTATGGCTGGCCGGCCCTTGAAGGTATGGACCACTGTACGGGCCTGGGGCCAGATAGCTGTGCATCTGCTACATACGCGGCCAGTCATAAAAAGCCTATATATATGGGTATGATGACGCCTGCCGGACTAGACTACTATGACCATCCGGCAATACCTGAATGGCGAAACTGCCTGCTAGTGGGCACCCTGTATGCGCCAGACACCTGCCTGGCGGTGCTGAAAATGAACTTGACCCACGATACGGTATATAGCAGGAGGAACTATCTGAAGAAAAATACAGGTGGTATCAATGATCTCAAACGTACGCGGGATATATGTGTGGCAAAGGATGGAAGCATATACTGTATAGTGCGCGACAGGCTGCTGAACATAATAGGCGACTCGCTGATAAACCAGGGATGCAGTATCGTGAAACTGAAGAACAATGCCTATGTGCCGCCGCCGGTATCGCTTGGAAACGTAGAGGGAGAGGGAACATTGGTATATCCTGTGCCGGCAGATGGGCATATTGACATGAGCATAGCAGACGAACGGCTGCTGGGTGAGTCTTACCGGGTGACGGATATTTACGGGCGGCAAATGGTTGCCGGCAAAATAAACGAAAGACAGATGCGTATGGAGACCAATGCATGGCCTGCGGGAAATTATGCGCTTATCATTAACACTGCAAATGGCAGCATAATGCGCAAGCTGGTAGTGGTACATTAGTTGATGAACAGCTATTAATGAGGGGTCTCCCGCATGGCCGAAGCATTCTGTTTCGTCAAGGGCCTGCTTGCGAGAACAAAAGGAGGTTTCTCAGCTATCTGTGTCGAAATGAAACTTGCTGCATTACAGTAAGTTCTACTCATCTTTGATAAATTTGCCCTACTCACAATTAGGACCACACACAATGAGATCCTTTCAATTCTTTCTGGTATTATTTTTTTGCATTACCATCGCTGCTCATGGCGCCATGATCGTTGAAGAGGGAACACCGGCCTCCGATACCGTGTTGAAGATCGAAGCGCATCCTGAATTAGGTTTCAATTTTCCTTATTACCTGAGGATACCCAAAGGCGTCAATAGAAAGAGTGCCAGCTACCTGCTGGTAGAGACCAATAATTCGGGCAACAACGACACTTTCGCCCATCATGAACGGGAGACCTACAAAGAGATCATTAGAAATTCCCTGGGCAGCAGCCTTTGCGAAGGGCTTAAAGTTCCTTTCCTGATGCCTGTATTTCCGCGCCCTGCCAAGGAGTGGGAGATCTATACACATGCATACGACAAAGATGCTGCCCACATAAAAAAGGGCCCGATGAAAAGACTGGACCTGCAGCTTATAGCTATGTGCGCGCATGCAAAAGGTGTTTTGCAGTGGTATGGTATCTCTGTAGCTGAAAAGATATTAATGAACGGTTTCTCCGCATCGGGAACTTTTGCCAACCGATTTACAGCCATTCACCCCGAAAGGGTAGCAGGCGTAGCTTGTGGGGGCATCAACGGAATAGTGATATTGCCCATAGATAAACGAAATGGCAACACCCTTGACTATCCTATCGGCATTTCGGATCTGAAAAAGATCTTTGGTAAGGAATTCGATCTTAAGGTATACCGAACAGTTCCACAGTTCATTTATATGGGCGCATTGGATGATAATGACGCTGTCACATTTGATGATGCATATAGTAACGCAGAACGGGAGCTCGTTTTCGGCCAGCTTTCCAGCAAAATGTTGCCGGACAGGTTTTCCGGGTGCCAGGCAATATATACCGAGAACAACGTGAATGCTACATTCAAAACATACCCTCACATAGGGCATGGTACCGATCGCCTGATCTATAACGAGGTTTTGGCTTTTTTTACAAATATCATTGGAACTGGGCAGTAAGCTGGCATAGCGATACAGCCGCAATATGAAAGGAGCTTCATTTGCGGCTGTATGTTTTTCAATGTCATTAAACTGATCACTAATTATTAGTTACATCTAATATTCTAAACCTTTTCAGGCCCGCAGGAACTTTCCACTGGACCTCTTCTGCTTTTCTAAAGCCAATTAAAGCGGTAGCCATTGGTGTTAATATAGATATCTTATTTTGACGCATGTCTGCATGGTCGGGCATTACAATTGTAAATTCTATAACTCGTTGAGTTTCCAGATCCAGAACTGCTACTTTTGAATTTATCCTTATGCAGTGAGGCGGGAATGCTTCTTTAGTAACAATGACCGCTCTATTTAACTCATGAGCTAACGACATTTCATGATCCGTTACGCCATCTTTAGTTGCGTAAGGCATTAGCAGCCGATGATCTTCTTCTGTAATAACTACAGGATTCTGTTTTCTTGTATCCATATTGCTTGATTTGGTCTGGTTTAATATGATGACCTATAAACTCTTTAGTAAGCTTACTAATGGTATGATATTTCCTCAGAAAATATCACTATCGAACTTGATCTGTCAGATCAAGTTCGCTTTCACATACTTTCTTGTTTAAATAAGAGATTTCGGATGTTTCTTCCTTTGGTCTTTTTGTACGACTATTTGTAGCATAGATGCTCAATAACATTATGATCGATAAACTGACGATAACATCGGAATTAAATACAAGACCGAGAAAGAGGATCACTATGCTTTGGATAAACAGGAGCCAAGTCATAATACCTCTAACCGAAACCTTTGATCGATCTCGAAGCATAGGTAATAAGTTAAAAGATCAGAAAAGGAACATCAAGTGTAAACCCCGATCCAGTTATTTATAGGGTCGGGGAACTAGTATTAAAGTCCTTAAAACTTGAAAAGAAGTACATCTTGTAACAGAAACAAGAGAAATGGATCTGGGATGGGACAAATACAGCACTCTTGGTTATGTGTAACCAATTTTCGCGGATCTTGTGGAGTGCTGTGTTTACCATTTCTTCTAAGTTCTGAAAGATATTGCTATCTGCAAATAATGATCACGGAATTAACATTCTTTTATGCTGCTCTATGATGGAACCGGGAGGGTCACTTAACACAAAAAAAGCCTCACGATTTGTGAAGCTTTCTTGCGGACCGGACGGGACTCGAACCCGCGACCTCCGCCGTGACAGGGCGGCATTCTAACCGACTGAACTACCGATCCTTTCCAGTTGGGAGTGCAAATGTAGCAACAATTTTTTGAAAAGAACAATAGTCTTGTGCTACTTGTTTTATATTTTTTTCTTTGTGCTCTGTCAGAACATTTCAGGGGCTAATTATCCAGCTTCACTACGAACATCTTGGGCCAGTTCTTCCCCGTTACAAATATGCGGTTGCCTTTCGCATCATAGGCTATACCATTCATGGTCTCGGGGGCTTCCTCATCATTGGCATTGGGAGGTATGCCACCCTGCATGCGTATGGTAGAAAGGTCGGCACGCGCCGTTACACGGCCCGTAGTAGTATCTATCTTCAGTATCAGGTCGGCCTGCCACTGGTTGGCATATATGTAGCCGTTTATCAGTTCCAGCTCATTTATACGGTTCACAGGGCCCTGCTCGTCTGTTACAGACAGTTGCTTCACCACTTTCATAGATGCCGGGTCCATAAAGTATAGCTTGTTGCTGCCATCGCTGAAGATAAGGTGGGTACCATTGTTGGTCATACCCCATCCCTCCTGCGTCGGGAAGTCGAATGTAGACACCTTCTTCATTGTGGCCAGGTCATACACGAACCCCTTACCCTCGCGGTAGGTAAGCTGGTATATCTTGCCGTTCATCACCGTAAGGCCCTCGCCAAAGTAGCGGTCCTCCATCTTTGTCTGCTGCAGCACCTTGCCCGTTACAGCGTCCACTTTCCGTATATCCGAGCGGCCGTAGCGGCCTACGCTCTCATACAATACACCGTCTATATACTCCAGCCCTTCGGTAAATGCCTTCGTATCGTGCGGGTATTGCTCTACTATATTATAGCCCATCACGGCGGGTACGTTCATATCCGGCCCCGAGGGTGCAGATGTACCGCTATCGCCTGTAGTATCGTTCTTGGGGCCGTTCTCACATGCGGCCATGAAAAGGGCCGCAAAGAGAACACTGCTATATCTTTTCCGTAGTATCATGTCTTTTAAAACCTATGGGGTTGCGTTTAAGGGCCATATCATCCTGGTCTATCAGGTGCGGCTGTTCGCCCATGCCGGTAAAGCTGCCGTAGAAGGCTATCTCCATACCTCGGGCTATCAGTTGTTCTATCACTGGGTTCGTCAGTTGTCCCGGTTCTCTTATCACACCCAGTGTCACCAGTTCGGGTGGGTCCTGCTCCAGGTCGCTGGTATGTGGCTGCAGTAGCACCAGTATCTCTCCCGTTATGGTAGGGGTGAACGATATCGAGAAACCTTCCTCTTCGTAGGTCATCTTCTCGCCTATGCTGTTGCGGAAGGTGATGGGCATCGGCATCGGTCCCGACCGGAACTCAAGTGATGGCATGCGGGTATTGGTACCGCGCATACCCTCGTTAAAGGCATGCAGTGTGTCTACAAAGAAACCCTGCCTGTATCTGGCATTCTGGTTCAGATGGTCGGCAATGGCCTTCAGGTGATCACGCACCCGTTCGTGGCCTGCCAGCCACTGGTCTTGCCGGCTGTGCACATGCGCCAGTCCCTCATCATACCTGTTGGCCCAATTCAGTATCTCGTCGAACATATACGCCGCAAAATACGGAAAATAGGGGTGCGAGCGAACAGGACACTGTTGTACACATACTTGCATAAGCTGCCTGAGAACGTCCACAGCGATCCAAGATGTCCATATTTGCCATTTTTGGACAATGTCTTAACTTTGATAAAGATCGCAGCAAAATGAACATCAGCTTCACCGAAAAACAGGAAAGATACATTGCCAGCCAGCTGGAGAGCGGCGATTTTCAGAACGCCTCTGAAGTGGTGCGCGATGCACTGCGCCTGCATGAGCTTTTCCGTAACAGGGTATTGGAGGAACTGCGGCATGAGATAAACAAAGGCTGGGACGGCCCTGCAAGCAAGCGCATGGTCAAAGACATCATACGGTCAAAAGCTGCCGGGAAATGAGCCTGCCATACACCTATGAGCTCTCGCAGGAAGCCGATAACGACCTGCAGGATATATACGATCATACCCATGAACATTTTGGCGCCCAACAGGCAATAGATTACCTTACAGGTATCGAAGACCTATTTCATATACTCTGTGCACACCCTCATTCCGGAAGAGCGAGGAACGAGATCCGGAAGGGGCTTAGAAGTATTTCATATGTGGCCCATGTGGTCTTCTATCGCATCATCGAAAAACGCATCAGGATAGTTCGTGTACTACATGCCAGTAGAGATCTGCCCAGGTATCTATGACCCAACCGGTAGGTCTTCCAAATATTTTAACAATTCATATCCAACCTACTTCTGCCAACACATATTACTTTTGATGCCAGAAATGAAGTTGTTCCTCAAATTCCTCCTCTCGTTCGTCATGCTGTTCAGTGGCTATGGTCACCTGAACGCATACACATATCGCGATGATATGCCGAACGGTGGCATGCACAGGGTAGGCAGGAATGACCTCATCATTAGCAACATCCATCACACCGATCTTGCCTTCCGCTCGCAGCCGACCACCCATGTCAGCTACAACAATGCCGAGCGCACCGACAAGGATAGCGAGGACGATGACAGCGACGATGAGGACGATGAAGAGCCTACATCATCGGGCGCGCGCCACAGTGGCAATTATTTCACTTCCTTTCTTTCCTCCCGTACTTATAGCGAGTTATCCCTTTCTTACATAGGCCTTTCCCAAAGCGGCCTCATATCTGCCAATACTTCCCCAAGGTACATCCTGTACCGGGTCTTTCGGATCTGAGATGAATGACGAACACGCCGATGCGTTCGCGCGTGTTCCTACGCTTTTGCTGTGCGTATATGCCGTCTTAGCGGTAGTGCACAGGTAAAGCTCCTATTATCATTCCTCTATTTTTTCCAACAAAAAAGACCTACGGCTTTCCACAGCCAAGAAATGTTATGAAAAAAGCATTCATGCTCATGGGCATATGCGTGGCGTTCTGTCTTGCCGCTTGCTCATCAAAAAAAGAAACGAAAGAAGAAGAAACGACATTCGAGGTCACGAGCGCTCTGCGTATGGATACCTCCATTATCAAAGAGTACGTTTGCCAGGTACGCTCTATAAGCCATATAGAGCTGCGCGCGCAGGAGCGTGGCTATCTACGGAAGATACTGGTGGACGAAGGCCAGTTCGTGAAGGAGGGACAGCCCCTCTTCGAGATAATGCCCAACCTTTACCAGGCCGAGCTGCAGAAGGCGCAGGCCGAGGCCGACCTTGTACAGATAGAATACCGCAACACAAAGCGCCTGGCCGATAGCAATGTAGTGGCCCCCAACGAGCTGGCCATGGCAAAGGCCCGGCTGAACAAGGCCCGGGCAGAGCTGGCGCTGGCACAGGTACATCTCAACTTCACCCAGATACGCGCGCCCTTCGATGGCATCATCGATCGCTTTCATGTACGGCTGGGTAGCTTGGTGGGCGATGGCGACCTCCTCACTACGCTGTCCGACAACAGGCAGTTATGGGTATACTTCAATGTGCCCGAGGCCGAATATCTTGAATACCGCTCTAACGTAAAGAAGGATAGTGTGATGAACGTGGACCTGCGCATGGCCAATAATGTGGTGTTTCCCCACCACGGTGCGGTGCGTGCCATAGAGGCCGACTTCGACAATGAAACAGGCAATATCGCCTTCCGTGCTACCTTCCCCAACCCTGATGGACTGCTGCGCCATGGCGAGACCGGCAATATACTGATGCAGATACCGCTGAAGAATGCCATCATCATTCCGCAAAAGGCAACGTTCGAGATAATGGACAAGAAGTATGTGTATGTGGTAGACAAGAACGATCATGTGCAGCTTCGCCTCATAGAGATAGGTGCAGAAATGCCCGACCTCTATGTCATAAAGAGCGGCCTTACTGCCGGCGAGAAGATACTGCTGGAGGGTGTACGCAAGGTGAACAACAATGACAAGATAGCCTACAAGTATATGGAACCGGCCACGGTGATGGGCACCCTCAGGTTGCCATCGGAATAACATTTAAACAGCACAAGATCATGTAACACGACCTACCCTCCTTTTCCTCTGAGAGGCCTGCCTGCCGTAGGCAGGGGCGGGGAGAGGTCCTAAATGACAAAAACAAATGTTCAATATATTCATCAAGCGGCCGGTGTTCGCGATAGTGATATCCCTTGTCATTATCTTCATGGGCATCCTGGCCATCAACACACTGCCTACGTCGCAGTTCCCGTCCATTGCCCCGCCCAGGGTCATCGTCAGCGTGGCCTATCCCGGTGCCAGCGCCGATGTATTGGTAAAGTCCGTGCTCATACCTATGGAAAAGGCAGTGAACGGTGTACCGGGTATGAAATACATGACCTCTGATGCCGTTAGCGCAGGCGAGGCCAATATACAGGTGGTCTTCGACCTGGGCACCGACCCCAACCAGGCGGTGGTAAACGTGAAGAACCGCATAGAGCAGGTGACCAACAGGCTGCCACCGCTAGTACAGCGCGAGGGCCTTATAGTAAGTGTGCTGCAGGCCAATATGCTCATGTATGTGAACGTATACAGCAAAGACCCCAAGGCCGATGAGAATTTTCTCTACAACTTCTCCAGCGTCAACATACTGCGCGAGCTCAGCAGGGTAACGGGTGTAGGCAGTGCGCAGATACTGGGCAGCCGCCAATATGCCATGCGCATATGGCTGAAGCCCGACAGGATGCGTGCCTACAATGTATCTACCGATGAGGTGATGGAGGCCCTTGCCAACCAGAGCATCATAGGTTCGCCGGGCAGGCTGGGCCGTGCCGATGGTCAGCGGTCAGAGGCGCTGGAGTATGTGCTCACTTACCAGGGGCGCTACAACAAGCCCGAGCAGTACAAGGATGTCATAATACGCGCTACGCCCGATGGCGAGATACTGCACCTGAAGGATATAGCCGATGTAGACCTCGGCAGCGAGTTCTACGATATCTACTCCAACCTCAACAACTACCCCTCTGCTGCCATAGTGCTGAAGCAGACCTACGGCAGCAATGCCAGCGAGGTGATAAAGAACATAAAGGCAAAGCTGGATGAGATAAAGAAAAGCTCCTTCCCTCCCGGCATGGATTACGAGATCAGCTACGATGTGTCCAACTTCCTCGATGCATCTATCGATAAGGTGTTGCACACTCTAGGCGAGGCCTTCATCCTCGTAGCCCTTGTGGTGTTCATCTTCCTTGGCGACTGGCGTTCTACACTCATTCCCACACTGGCGGTGCCGGTATCACTCATAGGTGCGTTCTTCTTTATGCAGTTCTTCGGGCTCACTATCAATCTCATCACCCTCTTTGCCCTGGTGCTGGCCATAGGCATAGTGGTAGACGATGCCATTGTGGTGGTAGAGGCCGTACATGCCAAGATGGAGGAAAAACACCTCTCGCCCTTTGCCGCGGTCAAGGAGGTACTGGGCGAGATCAGTGGCGCGGTCATCGCCATCACCCTCCTTATGACGGCAGTGTTCGTGCCTGTGGCCTTCATGTCCGGCCCGGTGGGTATCTTCTACAGGCAGTTCTCCATCACCATGGCCTGCTCCATAGTACTATCGGGCCTTGTGGCGCTCACGCTCACACCCGTGCTCTGCGCCATGATACTGAAGAACAACCACGGCAAGCCCCGCAAAAAAACACCTATCGACCGCTTCATTGATGGCTTCAACCGCCTGTTCGAAAAGCTCACCGGCCGCTATACAGGCCTGCTCAGGCTCATAGCCCACAGGCGGGTCATCACCTTCGGTATATTGCTGGCGTTCGGGTTCGGTATATTCGGCATCACGCGTGGCCTGCCCTCGGGTTTCATACCCAACGAAGACCAGGGCATGATATACGCCATCATACAGACACCACCCGGCACTACGCTGGAACGCACCAACGATATATCGAAACAGTTGCAGCAGATAGCCGAACATGTAGAAGGTATCCGCTCTGTATCGGCCCTGGCAGGTTACGAAGTGCTTACAGAGGGGCGTGGCTCCAATGCCGGTACCTGCCTCATCAACCTCAAGGACTGGTCTGATCGCAAGCATTCTGTCAACGACATCATTCGCGAGCTGGAGGAGAAGGCCCGTGCCATACCCGGTGCCACCATAGAGTTCTTCGGGCCGCCTGCCGTGCCGGGCTATGGCGCCGCCGGTGGCTTCGCTCTGCGCCTGCTGGACAAGACCAATGCCGATGATTACAAAGAGATGGAGAAAGTGAACGACCAATTCATGGCTGCACTGCACAAGCGCAAAGAGCTCACAGGGCTTTTCACCTTCTTCAGCGCCAACTATCCGCAGTATGAATTGGAGATAGATAACCAGGCCGCCATGCAGAAGGGAGTATCTATTGGCAAGGCCATGGACAACCTCTCTATACTCATAGGTAGTACTTATGAGCTTGGCTTCATCCGCTTCGGCAACTTCTTCAAGGTATATGTGCAGGCCGCACCCGAATACCGCCGCCTGCCCGACGACCTGCTGAAGCTGTATGTAAAGAACAACCGCGATGAGATGGTGCCTTACTCTGCCTTTATGAAGATAAAGAAGACCCATGGCCTCAACGAGATAACGCGGTACAACATGTACACCTCATCGGCCATCAGGGGCGAGCCGGCTGCAGGCTATAGCAGTGGCGAGGCCATTGCGGCCATACAGGAGGTAGCGAAACAAACACTGCCACGCGGCTACGATATAGACTGGGAGGGCCTTTCCAAAGACGAGGTGGCGCGTGGCAACGAGGCGCTCTATATCTTCCTCATAGTATTGGGCTTCGTATACCTGGTGCTTGCCGCACAGTACGAGAGCTTCCTGCTGCCGCTTGCCGTTGTCTTGTCCCTGCCTGCGGGTGTGTTCGGTGCCTTCCTGCTGCTCAAGACCATGGGCCTTGCCAACGATATCTATGCACAGGTAGGCCTGGTGATGCTGGTGGGTCTGTTGGGCAAGAATGCTGTACTGATAGTGGAGTTCGCTGCGCAGAAGTTCCAGCAGGGGTCTACCGTGCTCGATGCTGCGATAGAGGGCGCCAAGGTGCGTTTTCGCCCCATCCTCATGACCTCCTTCGCCTTCATAGCTGGCCTTATACCGCTGGTGTTCGCGCATGGCCCGGGCGCCATCGGCAACCGTACCATAGGTTCTTGCGCACTGGGTGGTATGCTGTTCGGTACCGTGTTCGGGGTCATCATAGTGCCGGGGCTTTATTACATATTCGGCACCCTGGCCTCCAAACGCAAACTCATACGCGACGAAGACGAAAAACCATTGACCGAGAAAATAGAAGCATAATGCAAAAAGGAAAGATATACAGAAGCCTCGCGCTTGCCTGCATGCTATCGGCACTCGGTGCATGCAGGCTGCCTGCACTGGCTACACGAACAGAGAACAAAAATGTGCCTGTCGCCTATAGCAGCCCGCAGGACACTAGCAATACGGCGCACATAAGCTGGAAGGACTACTTTGCCGACCCTTATCTCAGTGCCCTTATAGATACCGCCCTCAGCAGGAACCAGGAGCTGAACATCACCCTGCAGGAGATAGAGATAGCCCGCAACGAGGTACGCGCGCGCAAGGGCGAATACCTGCCATTCGTAGGTCTGCAGGCCGGTGCCGGTATGGACAAGGTAGCACGCTATACCAACATAGGCGCTATGGAGGCCAATGCTGAGATAAAGCCCGGCAAGGAAATGCCCGAGCCTCTTGGCGACTTCGCACTGGCCGCACGCGCATCGTGGGAGGTCGATATCTGGCACAAGCTGCGTAATGCGAAGAAAGCCGCTGTGAACAGGTATCTCGCATCGGTAGAGGGCAGGAATTTCGTTGTCACCAACCTGGTGGCTGAGGTCGCGGACAATTATTACGAACTTCTGGTACTGGACAACGAACTGGACATAGTACTGAAGAACATAGATGTGCTGAACAATGCCTTGCGCATAGTGAAGCTGGAGAAAGAGGCCGCCAAGGTGACGGAACTGGCCGTGCGCAAGTTCGAGGCCGAGGTACTGCGTACCCAAAGCCTGCAGTACGGCATACAGCAGCAGATAACTGAGACCGAGAACCGCATCAACTTCCTGCTGGGGCGCTATCCACAGCACATACAGCGCAGCTCGGTCAGCTTCGGCGATATAGTACCGAAGGCCGTATCGGCAGGCATTCCATCCCAACTCCTTACCAACCGCCCCGACATCAGGCGGGCAGAGCAGGAGCTGGCCGCTGCAAAGCTGGATGTAAAAGTGGCAAAGGCCCGGTTCTACCCATCGCTGGGTATATCGGCAGCGGTAGGCTACCGGGCCTTCAACCCTACCTACCTTGTAGACCCTGCCTCCCTGCTCTACTCCCTGGCCGGTGACCTTATGGCGCCCCTCGTCAACAGGAATGCTATAAAGGCTACCTATTACACTGCCAATGCAAAGCAGGTACAGGCTGTGTACAACTATGAGCGTACCATACTCAACGGTTATGTAGAGGTCGCCAACCAGCTATCGCGTATCAGCAATCTTGCCAGGACCTACGACATGCGGTCGCAGCAGGTGCAGGCTCTCACACGATCCATAGATATCTCTACCGATCTCTTCCGCTCTGCCCGTGCCGACTACATGGAGGTGCTCATGACACAGCGCGATGCACTGGAAGCCCGGTTCGAGCTCATAGAGACCAAAAAACAGCAATTGAATGCCATGGTATCCATATACAAAGCCCTGGGCGGTGGCTGGAACCGGTAAAAGAAAGATAGAATAGGATGTGGAACGACGACCTGTGAACCCCCGGGGCGGACCCACCGAAAGACCTTCCGGTCCCATCGGTGACCGCCCTCATTTTTTTGAGAACGGCCTATGCTTAAAAATTACTGAAAGCAAAGCACATATATATGAAAGATCTGGCACGAGATCTGTATACTTTAACAAAACTTTCCACCTCAAACCTAAATATACCTCTACATGCCACACACAAAACACCTGCTGTTAGGCGCAGTTGCTGCTATAGCCCTTCTTTGCTGCAATAAAAGGTATGATCCCGGGGTATCTGCAGAGCTGCCCGGCCCTTATACCAATGTAGCTCCTTACGATAAAGTGAAGCCCAAAGCAAAGGCCGTGACCGTCAATGCCACTGCCGAAAGTTCTTTTTACGGCAATAGCGGTACCCGCTATGTGGTACCCGCCAATGCTTTCATGTTCAGCGACAGTACCCCGGCCGTGGGCAGCATACAGCTACAGGTAGCAGAAATGCTCACACCTACCGATATGTTCTTCTCGGGTGTTATGCCCATCAGCCCTGAGGGGCCGCTCATTTCGGGTGGCGAGGTGCTCATACAGGCTACGCAGAACGGCCGCCAGCTATACCTTATGCCCGGCAAGACCATGCAGATATTCCTGCCGCAGAAAAGCGTGCCCGAGCCGGGTATGAGCGTTTACCTGGGCACCAAAAGCCTCACCAACGAAAGCGTTATGTGGACCATCAGTACCGATACGCTCAATACCATTACCTATGCCACTGACACTATTCGCGTCACTACCGATACCATAGGTTTTGTGAATGCCGATAAGATACTTACCGATACACCCTCTACTTCGGGTGGCGGCGGCGGGGTAGGTGGCAATGCCCTGCCGGGCGCAGACAGTATATCTATAGAGATATTCCCGCACGACCACAGGCCTGTCGATTCGTTCAGGCTCTATGTATACCTGTCGGGTACCAATTCCATCACGCCCCTGCCGGGTACTGTGGGCGGCAAGCTCAGGATAAGGCTGCAACGCCGTTTCGCTACCATAGTGGCAGTAGGCTTTTTCAACGGCTACATTTATGCCGATAATGTGACCAAGGCCATAAAAGGCGACCCCACTTACAGGTACGATATACACCCTTACAAAATGACCGCCGAAGAGCTGCGGGCCATGCTCGATAAACTGCAATAAGAAGGGCATTCATTGCAAAATGCCCCATATACCTAAAACCATAAAAGCTCCGGATCCGGAGCTTTTATGGTTTTTAATACCCGGCAATGCGGGTATAGATAGCTATGCACTTAGGCTACACGCACATTTACTGCGTTCAGGCCTTTTTTGCCGTTCTGTACTTCAAAGGTCACTTTGTCGTTCTCATATATATCGGTAGTGAGACCGGATACATGAACAAAGATGTCCGGGCCGCCATTTGCAGGTGTAATAAAGCCGAAGCCTTTTGTCGAATTGAAGAATTTTACTGTACCTTCTTGCATTGTTATTGGTTTTTAATTGTTAACTGTATTCTTTACTTGGTTATTTTTTTCACTTTTATCGCACTATATCCTTTAGGCGTTCTTTCCTTTTCAAAGGTCACCTTGTCTCCTTCCTTTACCGGCTGCAGCAGGTTATTGCAGTGTACGAATATATTTTCGCGGCTGCCTTCTTCTGTTATGAAGCCATATCCCTTTGCATCATTGAAAAAAGATATAGCTCCCTTTATCACTACCTCTTCATGCACTATAGGAGCAGCACCCAGCTGTATGTCTTCCAGGTTTATCTCTTTGCGTTTGTTCATGTCTGGCGGGGTAGATGTGATGTTGCCGTTCTCATCTATATACGCCATCATATCCTCAAGGCTTTTCCCCTTGTTGTTGTTGGCCTTCCGCTCTTTCATTTTCTGAGCCTTGTCCTGTTTATGCTTTTCTTTCTGTTTTGTCTTTTCTTTTTTCGAGAAAGATTCACTCATATCTGATCCTGTTTGTTTTTGTTATACTATGCTGGTCGGTCCAATAAATGTTCGGCATTCTCTTTTATTGAGCAACAGCTATACGCAACAAAAGTTGGTTCACAAATATTTTACCTGATCTAATTAGGCGGCTGAAAAAGCGAGAACTGGAAAGGAAGAGACAAGACTCTTATCTGAGCAGAAATAGCAAAGGCAGAAGCCTGTAGGTCTGTGCAAAAGTACGGCTTTTTATTAAGTAGGAAAATAATGTTTTGGTAAAGCCCCTTACAAAGGGCGTGGACCAATGAATATACACTATCTGCCGGTATACTATATAGTATCTTCCAATTAGCCGATAATATAAACCTAATGCAGAAAGCTTGACTCTCTTTCCCCAATAGGTTAAGTTTGTTTACAACAAATATCAATGCTATGGAAAACAGTTCGAACGACATCAGCAAATGCCCATTTCATAATGGCAGCATGAAGAACAATGTAGGCGGTGGCGGTACCCGCAACCGCGACTGGTGGCCCGATCAGCTCAGGTTGCACATCCTGCGTCAGCATTCCCCCGTGTCCGATCCTATGGATAAGGGCTTCGACTATGCAGCGGCTTTCAATAGCCTGGACCTGGCGGCAGTAAAAAAAGACCTGCATGCCCTCATGACCGACTCGCAGGACTGGTGGCCGGCCGATTTCGGGCATTATGGCGGTCTGTTCGTTCGTATGGCATGGCATAGCGCCGGTACCTACCGTGTAGGCGATGGCCGCGGTGGGGCCGGGCAGGGGCAACAGCGTTTCGCACCCCTCAATAGCTGGCCCGACAATGTGAGCCTTGATAAGGCCCGTCGATTGCTGTGGCCCATAAAACAGAAGTATGGCAACAAGATATCGTGGGCAGACCTGATGATACTGACCGGCAATGTGGCGCTGGAATCCATGGGCTTCAAAACATTCGGTTTTGCGGGTGGCCGTGCCGATACCTGGGAGGCCGATGATGCCGTATACTGGGGTGCAGAGGATAAGTGGCTGGGCGGCGACCTGCGCTATGCCCACGGCTCTGAGGGTGTGCCCGATCCGCATGGCGTAACGGTCTCTGACGATGATGCCGATGGCGATGTCCATTCCCGCAATTTGGAGAACCCACTGGCCGCCGTGCAGATGGGCCTCATATATGTGAATCCCGAAGGCCCCGATGGCAACCCCGACCCCATTGCCGCCGCAAAAGACATTCGCGATACCTTTGGCCGCATGGCCATGGACGATGAGGAGACCGTGGCACTGATAGCCGGTGGCCATAGCTTTGGCAAGACCCATGGCGCTGCCCCTACAGAGCATGTAGGCAAAGAGCCCGAGGCCGCAGGCATGGAACTACAGGGCTTTGGCTGGAGCAACAGCCATGGTACCGGCAAGGGTGCCGATACCATTACCAGTGGACTGGAGGTGACATGGAGCAAAACGCCTACTAAATGGAGCAACGACTTTTTCGATCACCTCTTCGGTTTTGAGTGGGAACTTTCCAAAAGCCCTGCAGGTGCGCAGCAGTGGGTAGCAAAGAATGCCGATACCATCATTCCCGATGCTTTCGATGCCTCGAAGAAGCACCGCCCCACCATGCTCACCACCGATCTTTCCCTTCGCTTCGATCCTGCCTACGAGAAGATATCCAGGCGCTTCCATAAAGATCCTGCCGCTTTTGCTGATGCCTTTGCGCGCGCATGGTTCAAGCTTACCCATCGCGATATGGGCCCTCGTGCCCGCTACCTGGGCCCCGATGTGCCACAGGAGATACTGATATGGCAAGACCCCATTCCCGAGGTAGACCACGCGCTGGTAGACGATAATGATGTAGCCACACTGAAGGCAAAGGTGCTGGCAAGCGGTCTTAGTGTGCCAGAGCTGGTATCTGTGGCATGGGCATCTGCATCTACCTTCCGCGGCAGCGATAAGCGTGGTGGTGCCAATGGGGCCCGCATTCGCCTGGCGCCGCAGCGCTACTGGCAGGCCAATAACCCTCAGCAACTGGGCAAGGTACTTGGCGTGCTGGAGGGCATACAAAAGGAATTCAACGATGCAGGTGGCAAAAAGGTCTCCCTGGCCGACCTGATAGTACTGGCAGGCTGTGCTGCGGTAGAAAAGGCCGCAAAAGATGCCGGGCATAATATCAGTGTGCCCTTCACCCCGGGCCGTATGGATGCCTTGCAGGAGCAGACAGATGTACACTCCTTCAGTTTCCTGGAACCTGTGGCCGATGGTTTCCGCAACTACCGCAAGGGCAGGTCGTTCGTGCGCACAGAGGCCTACCTGGTAGATAAGGCACATCTGCTCACCCTTACCGCTCCCGAAATGACCGTGCTGGTAGGCGGTATGCGTGCCCTCAATGCCAATTATGATGGCGCTGCACATGGTGTACTCACCACGCGTCCGGGCCAGCTTACCAACGACTTCTTTGTGAACCTGCTGGACATGAGCACTGCATGGAAGGCCACCGGTAAGGACCGCGAGGTCTTTGAAGGTACCGACCGCAAGACCGGCGACCGCAAGTGGACCGCCACCCGTGCCGACCTCGTGTTCGGGTCGAATGCAGAGCTGAGGGCGATAGCCGAGGTATATGGCAGTGCCGATGGCGGCGAGAAATTCGTGAAGGACTTTGTGGTGGCCTGGGCCAAGGTGATGGACCTGGACCGCTTCGACCTGAAAAAATAAATGAGGGTAATTTCTTAATAGCAGCGGCAGACCTTGTAAGGTCTGCCGCTGCTTCTTTTTACTCTGTTGTTGTCACTTCCTTATACCGGCAGCTCTTTCGGCCTGCTGTACATGCCTGTCTATATGGTATATGAGAAAACGGAAGGTATCGCCCAGCCGCAGTTTTATGAAAGACGATATGGATATGGCTGTTCTGGTGCGGGTAAGGTCTATGTTCTGTGCCTGTGTCAGCAGGTGCCCCAGGCGGTCCTGCTGTTTCAGGAAACGGTCTATGGTGGTCATCGTCAGGGTCGAATTGGCAGGGTTCTTGTCTTTCATGGTCTTCATCTTCTTACCGTCGGCCCGCATCATGTTGGCAAAGTAGTTACCCAGCACGCCACTCTTAAATGCCGGGGGCTTTGCCACGGGCTTTTGCGCCAGTATGCGCCTTTCTATCTCCGGCAGGTAAAAGTCGCCATACATGTTCAGGTGCTCTATGCATTCCAGCACACTCCATTTTTCGGCGGTCTCTTTGTGGTTCAGCAGGGTGGCGTCCAGCTTCTTTAGCTGCTGTACCCTTTCTGTTACATTGTCGGTGAGGCGTAGCAGGTCTTTTACCAGTTGTTCGTTCTCTATTTGCATTGTTCCTTTTTTATGCAAATTTGGCTGCAGCGGTCGTAGCCGGCCTTGATGCATATCAAGAATTCCGTACCCTGCTCAGTGTTTCGGGGGTCATGCGCAGGTAAGAGGCTATGTATTTCAGCGGTATCTGCTGAAACAGGTGGGGGCTGCGGGCCAATACCCGCTGCAGCCGCTCTGATGGCGATACGGTGAGCAGGTCTATCTCCCTTTCTATCTGCTGTGTCACTAGTAGCTCCAGCAGGGCTGTGTACTGTTTCAGGCTTTCGGTGCCGGAGTGCGCTATCCTCAGAAAGTGTTCCCGGTCTATTATTCTCAGCGTGGTCTTTCTTATGGTCTCTATGTAGAACTCGGAAGGTGTGCCCTTTATGAAAGAGGATAACGAATTGATGATAGAGCCTTCGTAGCCGAAGCGTATGGTAAGCTCCTCATGCTCTGACAGCAGGAAGACCCTCACCGCGCCCGATACCACATAATATACGTTCTTCTCTACCTCTCCTTCGCGCAGTACCATCTCGCGCTTGTCGAAGGTGCGCTCGGTGCCCAGCTGCTGTATGGCCGCTACAAGGTCGTCATTAAAGGTTCTTCCGTCTGCCATATGGGGCAACTAGCTGATGTGAGTTCAATTAGCTAATTAGCTGATGTGGTAATAGGTGAGGGGACACCCTTCATTTTCGCGGTGGTCGTTCACTGGTGATGAGGGAATATACCGTACACAAAAAAATCCCGCGCTATGCAGCTACAGGAGAAAATAAAAATGATGGGGGAGTGGAAGGTATTATAAATAGCCCCGGAAGTTGTGGGGCCGGGGCTATTTATAAATATGCTAACCTACTAGTACCAGTGGTAGTAATGTGTGTGGTTGTGCTCCTTCATTTCGCTCTTCCAGGCTTTCTTATGAGCCTTGCGGTGTTTACGGGCAGCAGCGAATGGCCTGTCCTGGCACAGTTTCTTACGGGCCTTCACCTCTTTCTTGTCACTTTTCCAGTCTTTTTTCCATGCTTTATAGCAATGGAACTCTTTTGATTCAGACCTATCGTTATCGTGAGCAGATGCTGTATTTGCCCCTATAAGTGCTACTGATAAACACGCTAGTAAGAAGTAGTTTTTCATTCAGATCGATTTTGTGAAGGCAAGATAGAGAATAAATCGAATTTCGCATAGCTATTGCAATATTTTTTTTTCACAGTGCTGCTACAGGCCGTACTTTTCCCTGAAATACTGTGTTGTAGCACACTTATGTATGATAGGTGTGCGGCCATGGAGGTGAAAAACGATGTGGCGGCGATAACTTTCACGAACCGACGGTATATATAATTATAGCTGTGCGAATGGCCGTGGTAATAATGACATAACTTACTACTTTTGAGCCCTTGAGCCGAAAAAGATGCAGGTACAACTATTCATCCCGTGTTTTGTAGACCAGCTTTATCCCGAAACGGGCATGAACATGGTAAGGGTGCTGGAAAAACTGGGCTGTACGGTAACGTACAACACAAAGCAGACCTGCTGCGGGCAGCCGGCCTTCAATGCGGGCTACCGTGAAGAGGCCCGCTCTGTGGCCCGCAAGTTCCTGCACGACATGAACCCCGATACCTATATAGTAAGTCCCAGCGGCTCCTGCACCGGTTATATACGCAACTACTACGACAAGCTGTTCGAGAACAGCAGCGAGCACAACCTGTGCAATGCCGTACAGGGCAAGGTATATGAGTTCACAGAGTTCATAACCGGAGTGCTGAAGACCGACAAGGTAGGCGCCGTACTGACTGGCAAGGCTACCTACCACGATGCATGTGGCGCCCTGCGCGAATGCGGTATAAAGGATGGCCCGCGCAGGCTACTGGCCAATGTGGCCGGGCTGGAGCTGGCCGAGATGAAGGAATGTGAGACCTGCTGCGGCTTTGGCGGCACCTTTGCCATCAAGTACGAGCCCATATCGATAGGTATGGCGCAGACCAAGATAAAAAGCGCCATGGATACCGGCGCCAAATACATCATTACCACCGATGTATCCTGCATGATGCACATGCAGGGCTATATAGATAACAACCGCTATCCCATACGCACCATGCACATAGCCGATGTGCTGGCCAGCGGCTGGTAGGCGTTGTTTCTCCTTTAGTACTATTTCGTTAAATAAAATGCTACACACCACCTCCCTCTCCTTTGGAGAGGGTCGGGGAGAGGTCCCCCTGTTCCTTCCTCCCCGGCCTTAGTATGAGGCGCAGGGTGGTATCGTTGGTGAAATAGCTGATGGCCCAGTTGATGAAGATGAAGAACTTGTTGCGCACACTGAGTATGAGCATAAGGTGCAGGAACATCCATGTGAACCACGCCAGCCTGCCCTGGAAACTGATGAAGGGCAGGTCTACAACGGCCTTGTGCTTGCCCACCGTAGCCATAGACCCCGGCGACCTATATATAAAGGCTTTCATGGGCTTGCCTTTCAGCGTATCTTTCAGGTTGTCGGCCAGCAGCTTTGCCTGGTTTATGGCCACATTGGCCACTTGCGGGTGTCCCTTGGGGTAGCCTGCATCGGCCTCCATATAGGCTATGTCGCCCAGGGCATATACATTATCTGTACCTTCCGCTTTGTTGTAGCCGTCCACTTTTATGCGGCCGCCGCGTACTATACTTTCGGCGGGTAGCCCTGCGGGTATATTGCCTGTAATACCTGCGCTCCATATCATGGTGCGGGTCTTTATCTCGCGGCCGTCCTTCAGTTTCAGGGTATGACCGTCATAGTCGGCAGCCAGTGCATTGGTAAGCACATGTACCCCCATATCTTCCAGGTATTGTTTCGACTTTACCCTCGATGCCTCGCTCATTGCCTGCAGCGTATTGGGGCCACCTTCTACCAGGTATATGGCCAGGCGCGAAAAGTCCATATCGGGATAGTCGCGCGGCAGAATGTACTTCTTCATCTCTGCCAGAGAGCCTGCCAGCTCTACACCCGTGGGGCCGCCGCCCGCTATCACTATGTTCATTATTTCCTCCTGCTGTTCGGCTGGGGCCGATAGCGCATCTTCAAAGTTCAGCAGTATGCGGTTGCGCAGCTCTACTGCCTCACCGGTAGACTTCATAGGAAAACAGTACCGCTCGAAGTTCTTATTGCCAAAGAAATTGGTGGTGCAGCCCGTGGCTATGACCAGTACATCGTAGGCATGTTCGCCATCGGCGGTCACAACTTTTTGCGCTGCTGTGTCCACCGACAGTATCTCCGATATGCGTATGTGTACATGCTTTTCGTGCTGGAACACCTTGCGCAGGGGAAAGGATATGGCGCTGGGTTCCAGCCGGCCGGTGGCTACCTGGTAAAACAGCGGTTGGAACTGATGGAAATTGTTGTGGTCTATAAGCAATACCTCGTACCCGGTATGCTTCATTCGTTTTGCAAGCTGCAACCCGGCAAAACCGCCGCCGAGTATCACCAGTTTCTTTTTCATGGGCTACAAGCGCTTTTGCTGCTACGCCATGCCAAAGGTAGCACGGCCATGGCGCAATACCGTTACAAAACACCCACATGGGCGCTATTCTTTTATATATGGCCACATAGCGCAACTCTATCCCGGGTACCCTAATTTTGCAGTAGCTTAAGCATAGTATGGACTGGATATTACTGATAATAGCGGGTGTTTTCGAGACATGTTTCGCCTTTTGCCTGGGCAAGGCGAAAATGGCAGAGGGCAGTGCGGCCACCTGGTGGATGGCGGGCTTTTTCGTGTCGCTCACTATCAGCATGTACCTGCTGTACAAGGCCACGCAAACACTACCCATAGGTACCGCCTATGCCGTATGGACGGGTATAGGGGCCGTGGGCACAGTGCTGGCGGGTATCTTCTTTTTCAAAGAGCCTGCCGATGCATGGCGGCTATTCTTCCTTACCACCCTCATAGGTTCCATAGCCGGGCTGAAGCTGGTATCGCACTGATGCACAGGCACTATTGCTAGGGTTTTACCGTATTTTTGATATAGATGAACAGCCAGAGACAAGCAGGTATATCGCTACCGGGCCAGATGATAGGAGAGCATTGCAGGATCAGTGCATTTCTGAAGAATATCTTCGCCCATTGCCATGCCGACAGGAAGGATGCGAACATCACTATCTACTATAGCATAGCCGATGCGCGGCAGGAGCTGGCACAATTGCGGGCCGATGTGCCTGCAGCGCTTTCTTACGATCACCTGGAGACCATGGAGCGCTCGCTTACCGATGCCGAGTTCCGCTATGTTTTTGTATACCGCGATGAAAGACCTGTGCTATTCCTGTACTTCCAGTTGTTCACTGTTACCTCGCAGAATTTTGCGCTGGATATAAAGCGTGCCGTGGTGAAGAACCTGGTGCACCTGCTGCTAGATCTGCGACAGGCAAAAGTACTGGTGGCAGGCAATGCGCTGCGCAACGGCCAGCAGGTCTTATGCTACGATACCGCCGCTCTTTCGCTCACAGATGCGCTGGATGCCCTTGTATCTGTGGCAGATCGTATAGCAGCGTCTGACAGTGTGGTGGCCACTATCCTGCCCAGGCCCGAGGGTGCCGACAAGCGCCAGTTGCACATGCTGGAACGACAAGGCTATACCATACCCTGGGAAGACAGCGTGATGGAAATGGAAGTATGGGAAGGCTGGGAGACATTGCAGGACTATGTGAACGCCCTGAGCCGTAAATACAAGGCGCGGGCCAATAAGATACTGGCCGAGGTAGCGGAATTGAAGATAGAGCCCCTGTCAGTAAAGGATATAGAAAAGCACGGCGCCGTTATGGATGCCCTTTTCCTGCAGGTGGTGGACAGGCAGCCCTTTACTTTGTCGAGGGCAGGAGCGGCATATATAAGGGAGCTGAAAAAGCTATATGGTGAAGAGTTGGAGGTGATAGGTTATTTCAAAGAAGAGCGCCTGATAGCTTTTTACAGCGGCATAGTTACCGGCGATGCATACGAGATATACTATGTAGGCTTCGATGCAGCGCTGAACAATGAGTATCCCCTCTATTTTCATATACTGATGCATGGGCTGGAACGTGCCATCATATTGCGCAAAAAGACACTGAAACTGGGCAGAACATCCTTCGATGCAAAGGCCAGCCTGGGGGCCAAGGCGGTGAGTACCGGCCACAGCATAAAGCTGCGCCATGTGCCCGATGTGGCTCTGCAATGGTTCACCCGGTATTTCTCTGCCGCCGAGGACGGGAAATGGAAGCAGCGCAATCCGCTGAAAGCCAAAGAGACCGCACGCACATAGGGCAGAACCGTTAAAGTATGGTCAAAGCCGGGGGCCGCGTACTGCAAAAACCTAATTGCATTACATTTGCATACGTTGAAGACACATCCTCAAAATACCAAGAATATCACTGCCGATAAGACCCGCCGCCGCATACGCAGGCTGTGGTTCGGTTTCGTTTTCCTGCTGCTTTCGTTCATATTGCTGGTGATAGGCATAGAGAACGGCCTGGTGGGCTATATGCCCTCGCTGGCCGAGCTGGAGAACCCCCAGAACGCTATCTCATCGGAAGTGCTGGCGGCCGATGGCACCATACTGGGCCGGTACTATGTGCTGGACCGATCGAACAGCAAGTTCCACGAGATATCGCCCAACATCATCAATGCACTGCTGGCCACAGAGGATGCCCGTTTTTACGAGCATGCAGGCATAGACCCCGTGGCCACCATAGCCATACCGTTCTATGTGCTGATGAACAAGAAACGAGGTTCGTCTACCATCACACAGCAGTTGGCCAAGAACCTCTTTCCCCGCGAAAAGAAGAGCATGCTCACCCTGCCCTTCATGAAACTGAAGGAGTGGGTGCTGGCCGTGAAGCTGGAGCGCAACCTTACAAAGCGCGAGATCATAACGCTCTACCTGAACACCGTACCATTTGCCGATAATGTGTATGGTATCAAGAACGCCTCTCTGACCTTTTATAACAAGACACCCGACAAGGTATCTGTAGACGAGGCCGCCGTGCTGGTAGGCATGCTGAAGGGCAATACATATTACAACCCCCGTACGCGCCCCAAGCGCGCCCGCGAACGCCGCAATGTGGTGATGGAGCAGATGGTGAAGTATAGCTACCTGAACAGTGACGAATTTGAGCGGCTAAAGGCGAAGGAAACACCGCTGGATTATCATAAGATAGACTATCACGATGGTATAGCACCCTACTTCCGCCAGGTGGTAGAGCAGTATGTGAAGGATGCCTGCAAGGACCTGAAAAAGCCCGATGGCACGCCATACGATATATACAAGGACGGCCTGAAGATATACACCACCATAGATATGCGCATGCAGCGCTATGGCGAAGAGGCGATAGAGCAGCACCTTACCGAGCTGCAGAAGCAGTTCCTGGCACAGCCGGGTTATGTGGATGGGGCCGTATGGAAAAAGAAGGGTAGTGTGCAGAACATACTGACGGCGGCCATAAAGGCATCGGACAGGTTCCAGGCCCTGCGCCAGGATATGACCGAGGAAGATGCAATGGCCGAAATGAGGAAGCCCATAAAGATGCGTGTCTTTGCATGGAACAAGGGTCGCAGCAAGGATACAGTGATGAGCCCCATAGACTCTATAAAGTATATGAAGCTCTTCCTGCAGTCGGGCTTCCTGGCGATGGACCCATTTACGGGCGAGGTAAAGGCCTGGGTGGGCGGCATAGACCACAAGTTCTTCATGTACGACCATGTGAACATCAATACCAAGCGCCAGGTGGGTTCTACCATCAAGCCGCTGCTCTATTCGTTCGCTATAGACAATGGTTTCTCGCCCTGCGGCATAGTGTCCACAGCTCCGCAGGAGTTCCCCGATTTTCTCGATCATCCGTACGATGCAGGTGGCTCTGATGAGGGCGATATACCTATGAAGACCGCCCTTGCCAAGTCTATCAACAATGCTGCGCTCTACATATTGAAACAGGTGCGTATAGATCCTTTTGTGGACTTTGCGCAGAAGTGCGGCATATCCAGCCGGCTGGACCCCGTACCTGCCATAGCCCTTGGCGCTGCCGATATATCGCTCTTCGAGATGCTGGGCGCCTACAGCATGTTCCCCAATGGCGGTATGCATACCGAGCCCTTCTTCCTTACCAAGATAGAGGACAAGAACGGTATGCTGGTAAAGAGCTTTGCGGCCAAGCAGAAGGAGCTTATAAACCCCAATACGGCCTTCAAGATGGTGAAGATGATGCGTGGTGTGGTGAATGCCGGTACAGGCGGCAGGCTGCGCTACCGCTATGGCATACACAACGATGTGGCAGGTAAGACAGGTACCACCAACAACCAGGCCGATGCGTGGTTCATAGCCTATACGCCCCAACTGCTGGCTGGTGTGTGGGTGGGCTGCGACGACAGGGTGTTCCGCTTTCGCAGCGAGCGCCTGGGCCAGGGTGCGGCCGCTGCGCTGCCTATATGGGCCTACTTCATGAAACGCGTATATGCCGACCCCAAAACGGGTATAGATCCCGCCAAGACCTTCCAGCAGCCGCAGGGCTTCGACGATTGCGAGGCCGAACCCGGCTTCTACGACGGTGCGGCCAAGCCTCCGGGAGAGGATGAGATAGAGACCGTACGGCCCGACCCCAATAGCGACGACGAATAAATTCTTGTTTTTTACAGGACCGCTCCATACATTTGCAGCCCTGAACCGGATACCATTTTTAGTTCCATGGTGTAACGGTAGCACAACAGATTTTGGTTCTGTTTGTTCTGGTTCGAATCCAGATGGAACTACAAAGGTCAGAGTGGGTGTGAGTTGGGAGTGTGCCCGGCTAACCACTCTGGCCTTTTCTTCATTACTCACTTCCACACTCGCACTTACGGTCGGGCGTTGGTAGTGAGTGTGGGAACTTGACCCGATCCATTTCATTACTTGATCTCACGCTTACTCTTCTTGTGCTATGTTCGATTTCGAAAACTTAGAGGTATATAAAAAAGCGAAAGTTTTCAATGCTATTGTTTGTAAAACTCTGCTCAATGCCAATTCGCTAGACAGTGTTACCAAGAATCAATTAAGGAGAGCCTCATTAAGTATCGTATTGAATATTGCGGAAGGAACAAGCCGATTCAGTAAGCCGGATAGAAAGAATTTTTGTGTTATTGCTCGCGGTTCTGTTTTTGAATGTGTTGCCATCTTTGATGTGCTAAAAGATGATAACCAGCTATCGGATGAAGAGTTTGGTAAGTTCTATGCTTTATCGGAAGAAATTTCAAAAATGTTATTCGCAATGATAAGAAACCTCGAAAGTTGAATGCAACATGCCTATGTGAGAGCGGGTGAGCACAGCGAAAGCGGTGCCACCCGTTCTTGTTTTTCTTCCCTGCTCTATTTGGCGTATTGGTCTGCCCTACACCTCAAAAACAAAGAACCCCTGCTCGAAGCCGTGCTTGTGGAGGATGGGCAGGGCTACGTTGAAGACCTTTACGCCGGCCTCGGTGGTACCTTCCAGTATGCCGGCATGGGCATGGCCATGGAAGGCGGCCGATACCTGGCGCCTGTTCAGCGGCTCGGCCAGGCGCGATGAGCCCAGGAAGGGGAAGATGACCTCTGGCTCTCCTAGAATAGTGTCTTTGATGGGGGCATAGTGCATGATGGCCACTTTGGGTACATCGGGATAGTTCTTGTCGAGCGTTACAAGGGCGCGATCGAGGTGGAGGGCCTCGTCTATGGCCTCTTGTACAAAGGCCTTCATGGCTGTCTCGCCGAACATGGAGAGCATGTATTTATCGAAGCCGCCGCCAAAGCCTTTCACACCCGCAAAGCCCACGCCCTTTACCACTGTCGATTCGCCATCCAGCATATGCACCTTGGCTTCCTTCATTATGTTGCGCACCAGCTTGTGTTTGCCTTTTTCGTGGTCGTGATTGCCCAGTACGGCTATCACCGGTATGCTACAGGCCTTTAGCTCTTCGGCCAGTACTATGGCCTCTTCCTCATCGCCGGTATCGGTGAGGTCGCCGCATATGAGCAGTATATCGGCCTGTGCCGATACCTGCCGGAAGTACTCCTGCCATTTTCCCCCATCGGTCTTGCGGACATGTATATCGCCTACCGCGGCTATGCGCACCTTAGTATCCATAGTTATACCGTTATGATGGTGTACGACTTGAATTTCCAATCCCTTACATCTACCGCATACTGTGTATTGTCTATCATGGGGCCGCGGCATACCCTTTCGTGTGGCGGTGGCAGCTCGTACTGCTCGTTGGCGCGGCGTATGAGCTCATCGAAGAGCCATTTGGGAATGATGTCGGTGAATTCGCTGGGGTATACGAACTGGAACATGGTAACGATGGTGAGCAGCAGGTGCCAGTGAGGGTCGAGGCGGGTAAGGAGGTGTTTCCAGTCCAGGGTCTTGCCGCACTTCAGTAGTACATGGTTGATGTCGGCTCCATCATACCGCTCCCTATTGCAGACAAAACTTTTGCACCATATCAGTTCCTCAGCGGGCAGGAACCGTACCTTGCGTTCGCAGAACAGGCCTTCGGGCGCTCTCTGGAACCACACATCATCTACCCGGCATATATTGTTGACGGAATTGAAGATGACATCTACGAAATAGTCGCCCTTGAATATCTTGGCCAGCCAGCGCACATCGTAGAGTTGCACCTCATAGCCCTTGTCGGCAAAGAACCGCAGCACGGCGGCATAGTCCCTGGGACGAACAAAGAGATCGAGGTCCTTGGTATCACGAAAAAGGCCGGTATAGTGGTATACGGCAAATGCCCCGCCCAGCATATATTCTATGCCTGTTTCGTCCAGCAGTTCCAGTATCTCGCGGTAAAAGGCATGACTTTCATTGGTCTTGTCGTCTGTGGTCTTCATAGGATGTTGTGAATTGGTACTATCAAAGTTATACACATGCGAATGCGTCAAATTATATAAAGCCATATGGCAGTTACATTTTTGCCACATGCATCTCTGCAAGAGCCGCCAACAGCGTATATTGCCATCCGAAATGAAGAGAACGATGCGCCGTATAGCCATAGGGTGTAGCATGGTGGCCATGCTGCTATCGGCATGCGGTGGCAGCAAAGGGCCTGTGACCTTTACCGAAGACGTAGCGCCTATACTGTACAGCAATTGTACCGGGTGCCATAGGCTGGGGGGAAGCGCACATTTTTCGCTGGTCACCTTCGAGGATGCGAAGAAATATGCCGCGGCCAATGCCTATGTGACCCGGAACCGCATAATGCCGCCATGGCCTGCCGACCCGCACTATACCACCTTTACCCGCCAGCGTGTGATGAGCGAGGACGATATAAAAGTATTGGAGCAATGGGTGGCCGGTGGCACACTGCCCGGGCCGGATGATAAACTGCCTGCGTTGCCCACATATCCCGTGGGCTCGGAGGTGGGGCAGCCCGATGTGCGCATACCTGTACCGCCCTACAGGATACCGGCCAATAGCGTAGACAAATTCCTGCTGGTGAAGGTGCCCTTCGAGCTGCCGCAGGATACCTTCGCTGCACTGATAGAGTTCGTGCCGGGGCGCAGCAATGTGGTACACCATGTGAACGGCGATATGGTGAAGTACGAGTATGAGCGGAAGAAAGATGTTTTTGCCGGAGAGCGTATACTGGATATGGTGGCCGATACCGCTACGCTACTACAGGCCTATGAACGGCTGGCGCTGCCCAATGATGATGGCTCTTACCCCGTGCTGCAGAAGTCGGTGGTGAACTACCTGCCGGGCGTGTTCGGGCAGCGGTACCCGGACGGGCTGGGCGGCTACAGGCTGCCCAGGAAGGGCGCTTTCCTGCTGAACGACCTGCACTATGGCTTTACCAACAGGGACGAGATATTGGATAGTTCCTACATCAACATCTTCTTCTCCCCGGCGCCGCCCAACAGGCCCGTGAAGGAATTTCAACTGGGTACGCTGGGAGTGGCACCCGTGGAGCCCGACCTGGTGCTGGAGCCCAATACGGTGAAGACCGTATATAGCAGGTATACCATACCTGCCGACATATCGGTACTGACGGTGAACCCGCATATGCACCTGCTGGGCAAGAGCTTCAAAGGGTATGCGCTGCAGCCCAATGGCGATACCATACGCCTCATATCCATACCGCGATGGGATTTCAACTGGCAGTATTTCTATACCTTCAGAAAGATGGTACGCATACCGGCAGGCAGCACCATAGTGGCCGAGGGGGTGTATGACAATACGAAACAGAACCCCAATAACCCGTTCAGCCCGCCGCAGCAGGTATCGGACAGGAAGGGGAGCATGAAGGCCACGGACGAGATGTTCCAGTTCATCATCACCTACCTGCCCTATATGCCGGGGGATGAGAACGTGAGCCTGGAGACCAACGGACGTTAAGAATACTTTGTCATGTATCTTCTGCCGGTTCCCTAACTTTACCTCACAAAAAACAGACGAACATATGAAGAACACATTCATTGCCATAGCGGCCTCGGTGGTGACACTGGTATCGGGTGGCGCATATGCACAGAGCAAGACACTACAGGTGGGTGATGCACTGCCCGCGGCGAACGAGCCTATGAAGAACGCTACCGATGGTGGCGAAATGGTGTACAGCAAAGCGGCAGGTAAGAACGGCCTGCTGGTGATGTTCTCTTGCAATACATGCCCCTTTGTGGTGAAGAACGAGGGTACTACCGCAAAGACCATAGAATATGCCCGTGAGCATGGTATAGGTGTAGTGATCATCAACTCTAACGAGGCAAAGCGCGAGGGCGACGACTCTTTTGAAGCCATGAAGCGCTATGCCCGCAAGCAGGGCTATAAGGTGCCCTACCTGGCAGATGCCAACTCTACCCTGGCCAATGCATATGGCGCCAACCATACACCCGAGATATTCCTCTTCGACAAGAAGAGCAAGCTGGTATACAAGGGCGCTATGAGCGATAACCCCGGTACGCCCGAGGAGGCAAAAGTGATGTACATAAACAATGCCATAGACGCGGTAGTGGCCGGCAAACAGCCCGATCCCGCCAGTACGAAGTCGATAGGATGCAGCATAAAAAGGAAAGCATAAAATATAGTGATGAAAATATTTAATGTGATACGCCCGGTCATGCCGGGCGTTTTGCATTTTCATAACTATAGCCAATGTTAAGTTGACATTATCATTTTCAAAGATCATGTATCTTTGCGGCCTCATGTCTGACGCAATAAAGCACGAATGTGGCCTGGCCTACATTCGGTTACTAAAGCCGCTCTCATTTTACCTCCAGAAGTACGGATCTGCATTTTTCGGGCTCAACAAGCTGTACCTGCTAATGGAAAAGCAGCACAACCGTGGACAGGACGGTGCAGGTATAGCCACAGTGAAGCTGAACACCGAACCGGGGCACCAGTTCATGCACAGGCTGCGCATAGCGGGCCCGCAGGCCATATCGCAGATATTCCAGAACATAAGCCAGGAAGTGGGCGAGCTGGAAAAGATGTACCCCGAGATAATGCAGCACCCCGGCCTGATGAAGGGCTACATGAAATTTGTGGGAGAGGTGATGCTGGGCCATCTGCGCTACGGTACACAGGGCAAGAACAATGTAGAGTTCTGCCACCCGTTCGTGAAGTCGCACATCAACCCTACCCGCAACCTCACCATGGCGGGCAACTTCAACCTGGTGAATACCGACGAGCTTTTCTCTAAACTGGGGCAGCACCCCAATACCACCCTGCGCGAAAGCGACCTGGGCGCTATGATAGAGACCATACACTACTACCTGTGCCAGGCCGATGACAGCGACCGGGCATCGCTGAACATAGAGGGCATACTGAAACAGGCCACCATCAACTTTGACGGTGGATATGTGTTCTGCGGACTGGTGGGCAATGGCGACAGCTTTGTGATGCGCGACCCCAATGGCATACGGCCATGCTATTACTACCAGAGCGATGAGGTAGTGGTAGCAGCATCGGAAAGGGCGGCCATAATGACCTCTTTCAATGTGGCGCAGGCCGATGTACGCAAGCTGGAACCCGGCCATGCCCTGATAGTGAACTCTCGTGGCGAAGTGAAAAATGCAGAGATACTGGCCCCGCGAAAGCTGACGGCCTGTAGTTTTGAGCGCATTTACTTCAGTCGCGGCAGCGACCCCGATATATACCGCGAGCGTATGGCACTGGGCCGCAACCTGGCAGGCAGGGTGCTAACAGCGCTGGACAACCACCTGAAGCATACGATAGTATCGTTCATTCCCAATACGGCAGAGACGGCGTTCTATGGCCTTATAAAGGGACTGGAGGACTACCTGAAAGACATACAGATACAGCGCATACTGGCCCGCCCCGATATGCCGGAGGATGAGATGCGCGAACTGGTGCATCGCCGTGTGCGCATAGAGAAGATAGCCATAAAGGACGTGAAAATGCGCACCTTCATTACCGAAGATGCATCGCGCAATGAGATGGTACAGCACGTTTATGACATAACATACGGTACCGTAGAGCGCGGTGTAGATACACTGGTAGTGATAGACGACTCTATAGTGCGTGGCACCACCCTGAAGGAGAGCATCATAAAGATGCTGAACAGGCTGGGGCCCAAGCGCATCATCATAGTATCGTCGGCGCCGCAGATACGCTACCCCGACTGCTATGGCATAGATATGAGCCGCATGGGCGATTTCATAGCCTTCCAGGCGGCCGTATCGCTGCTGGCAGATGCAGGCCAGGAGGGTAAGCTGCAGGATATATATGCCCAATGCAAGGCGGCGGATGCTGCAGGCAAGCTGCATGAGGAGAACTTTGTGAAGGGCGTATACGACTCGTTCACCGATGAGCAGATAAGCAAGAAGATAGCCACCATGTTGCGCCACGAAGAGGTGCAGGCAGAGGTGGATGTGATATACCAATCGCTGGAGGGGCTGTATGATGCATGCCCGCACAACCAGGGCGACTGGTACTTTACCGGCAATTACCCCACACCCGGTGGCAACCGTGTGGCCAACCGTGCCTTCATGAAATACATGGAGAAGCAGGAGGGCAGGGGGTATTAATTCGACAATGCGATAATGCGTGAATGTGCCGGTCTGTAAATGAGATAATGTGGGGAATGGTGATCATTCCCCTTTTTTCTTGTAGTGGTTAAACCTTATCTTGCTACCGCTATCTAAGCGTATATCTTTTTCAAATACACACACCATGAAAATATTCATATCGGGAGCTTCGGGACTGGTGGGCAGCAACTGCCTGAAACATTTTACAGAGATGGGCTGCGAGGTAGTGGGCTCTTATTTCTCGTTCCAGACAGATGATACCGTATTCTATGACACGCTGAACCCCGAGCATCCGTACAACTTCAACATAGAAGAATTCGCGCCTGATGTGATAGTGCATTGTGGGGCCCTCACACATGTGGACCATTGCGAGACGCACCCCGAGGAGAGCTACGACAAGACGGTACAGAGCACTATAAACCTGGTAGCAGTGGCCAAGGCGTGCAATAGCCGCATGGTATATATATCTACCGATTACGTTTTTGACGGTGCTACCGGCCCTTACAGCGAGGATGCCCCGGTGAACCCCATAAGCGTATATGCCCGCCACAAGCTGGAAGCAGAGCAACTGGTACTGCGCGAGATAAAAGATGCCCTGGTACTGCGCGTGACCAATGTATATGGCGACGAGCTGCGCGGCAAGAACTTTGTGGCGCGTATAATGGACCAATGCAGGAACAAGCAGAAGCTGACACTGAAACTACCCTATGACCAGTACGCATCGCCGGCCAATGCATGGGATATAGCGCGTGCCATGTATGTGCTGCTACGCGATGCTAAGAGCGGTATATACCATATAGGCAGCACCGACTACCTGAACCGTGTGGAGCTGGCCCTGCGTGTGCTCAGCTATTTCCCCGATGCAGAGTATGACCTGGTGCCGATGAGCACTGCCGATATGAAGCAACCCGCGCCGAGGCCCCTGCTGGGTGGTTTTGTGAAGATGAAGTTCAGCAACGAATACCCTGAATTCCTCTTTGGCAATGTGGACAGCTATATGCGCAGTAAGACTCTCGAATAGTGCGTTCGCACTCAAAAATGCCCGCATTTTGAAATATTTGATTACTTTCAGCGAAAATCCCTTACATGTCCGATCGCAGAAAGTTCGTAAAGCAGACCTTGCTTTCCTCAGCGGCCCTTTTATCGGGGTCTGCGCTTTCTGCCCGATCTACGTCTGCCCGGCCCGAAGAGGTGACGTATGAGACCGTGAGGAACAAGCCAATAGTCATATCTACCTGGGATTTCGGTAAGGAGGCCAATGCAGGTGCATGGGCCGTACTGCAGCAGGATGGCCGTGCGGTAGATGCCGTAGAGGCCGGTGTGCGTATACCCGAGGCCGACCCCGGCAACCAGTCGGTAGGCTATGGCGGCCGCCCCGACAGGGATGGCCATGTGACACTGGATGCCTGCATAATGGACGATAAGTACCGCTGTGGCTCTGTGGCCTGCCTGGAGCATATAAAGCATCCTATATCGGTAGCCAGGCTGGTGATGGAAAAGACCCCACATGTGATGCTGGTGGGCGAGGGTGCATTACAGTTCGCGCTGGAGAACGGTTTCAAAAAAGAAAAATTACTGACGGCCAAGAGCGAGGAAGAATGGAAGGAGTGGCTGCTGGAGCACAAATACAAACCCCAGAAGAATATAGAGAACCGCATGCCCGGCAGCAAGCACGACCATGATACCATAGGTATGGTGGCTATGGACAACCATGGCAATATGGGAGGCGCCTGTACCACCAGTGGCATGGCCTTCAAGCTGCGGGGGCGTGTGGGCGATTCGCCTATCATAGGCGCAGGCCTGTATGTGGACAATGAAGTGGGTTGCGCTACCAGCAGTGGGGTAGGAGAGGAGGTGATACGCATAGTAGGCGCACACCTGGTGGTAGAGCTGATGCGCATGGGCTATCACCCCGAGGCTGCCTGCCGCAAGGCGGTAGAGCGCATAGCCAAGCGCAACCCTGCCGGTGCCAAAGACCTGCAGGTGGGTTTTCTGGCGCTGAACAAGCATGGCGAATATGGCGCCTATGCGCTGCAAGAGGGCTTCTCATATGCCGTACGCAGCGATAAAGAGGAGAATATCTACGAGGCGAAACATCTTTTCTGACCTTTTCTTCCGGCTTTTTTCGTATATTCGGTCATCTTCATGCCCCGATGTGCGACCTGTTCTCATTCCTGTCGCACTGGCATATTTTCTCACCTTTTTAATTTTTGTTCGCTATGAGAATAGGTTTGATAGGATTTGGCAAAGCAGGAAAAGCCGTTGCATCGGTGATATTGCAGCACCCCGATATGGAGCTGGTGTGGGTACTGCGGCGGTCCGATGTATTAGAGAAGCGCTCTGTGGCAGAATTCCTGGGTGTATCGCCGGCAACAGGCACCGATGCCACCATCCACTCGATAGAGCATGTAGATATAGAGCAGTTTCTCGATGAATATCCTGTGGACGGTATCATAGATTTTTCGCCGGCATCGGGCATATATACCTATGGCAGGGCTGCGGCCCGCCGTGGCATCACCATAATATCGGCCGTGTCTCATTATGCCGAGGCGGAGAAAGAGCTGCTGGCAGAGCTGGCACGGGAAACTGTTGTGTTCTGGTCGCCTAATATCACCCTTGGTGTGAACTACCTGCTTTTTGCAGGCAAATTCCTGAAGAAGATAGCCCCGTGGGCCGATATAGAAGTGGTAGAAGAGCACTTCAAACAAAAACAAGGAGTGTCGGGAACCGCACTGAAGATAGCCGAGGCGCTGGAGGTGAACATATCGGACATCAACTCTGTGAGGGCGGGTGGTATAGTAGGCCGGCACGAGGTCATTTTTGGCTTCCCTTACCAAACAGTGCGCCTGATACACGAATCCATCTCGCGCGAGGCCTTTGGTAACGGGGTGATCTTCGCAGCGCAGAACCTGAAAGGGCTTGCTAACGGCCTGTACGATTTCGAAGATATATTGTTGCCCTACTTTTCTACAGGCAAGAACTGATGCATCGTTCTTTCATGTGATGGTCACACCTGCCTATCATAGCAAATTATGCTGATACGCAAAATAGTATGAGTTAAATATCATTATTTTATCTTTCTCGTCAGAATATTTTATATTTTCGATTAATTAATTGAAAGATCAAATGGATGTAAAGATATTGAATGCCATACTTGAGGGAAATTGTACCCTGTTCACAGGGGCAGGCTTTTCGTTCGGGGCACAAAGCATAAAAATGCAACCACTACCGGTTGGCGTCGGTCTTGCCGAAATGCTGTATAAGGAATGTGATATGGAAAGTGATGGAGACCTGAATATGAGCACTGTATACTACTCGGAAAGATTTGGAGAAGATCATCTGATAAAAAAGCTGCGGGATACGTTCTATGTCTCACAGCCAACAGAAGATCAGTTGTTCGTCTCTGGCTTAAAATGGCGGAGCGTATATACTACCAATTACGATAATGTCATAGAAACATGTTTTAGTAAACAGGGGGCCGTACCAAGATCTACAGGCATCGATACATTGCCTTCCCATTTCAATAGCAGGGATCACCTTGTTGTGCATGTGAATGGCAGTATAGAAGAGCTTAAGGACCAGGAGCCGATACCTGCTTCCTTTAAGCTTTCAAATGTATCTTATGCAACAGATTCTTTTTTAAGAAGCTCGTGGCATAATCAATTGCAGCAGGATGTTTATTCTTCAGATTATACCATTTTTATCGGTTGCAGTTTGCGCAGTGATCTCGATCTGACGAGGATACTTCAGAGAGCTAATGAAAACGGCCCAAGGCGACGGGTGATATTCATAGTAAGAAAAGGTGAAAGCAAGACGAATATCAGCAACCTTACACCATATGGCCATGTTCTTGATATAGGTATAGAAGGGTTCGTTCAGGCATTGAAAGAGCAGCAGACCGTTTATGTGCCCAGGCATGGAAACGATGAACTGACAACATTCTCGTTCCATAAATATCAAAGACCGAAAAAGACAACTTATGCAGGGAAGGATGATGTTTTCGACCTGCTGTTTCGGGGCCGGATCAATCCTGAGATCTTTTTCCATTCGGTACAGTTCCCTTTAGCCAATCCATACTACTTCTCAAGAAAAGATGTAGAAAGGATGCATGCTGAGATAGTAAAAGGCGAGAAGAACATTCTTGTCATCTCTAATATCGGGAATGGCAAATCTACCACTGTAGAGGCTTTGGCATATACTTTATTGCAGGACGACTACCAGGTATTCCGTTATGAGAAGGCATATGACTCGCTGAATATGGAGCTGGAATATATAAACCGTCAACAGAAGCCAGTTATCATATTAGAAAGCTATGCACAAAACAAAGATTTTCTGGAAACACTGCTTATCCACAGAACGAATAAGGGGCTTGTACTGGTAGTTACGGAAAGAACAGCCATATACGAAACAAGTATACAGACGCTAGAGAAGCTGACAAATAAATCTGTTTTTGCTGTACACGATATCAACAGTCTTGATGCGGAAGATATAGAAGGTTTCAGTAAACTGCTGACGCTACATGGTCTGTGGGGGAATGACATGAAACTTACAGAGCCGGATAAATTGAGTTTGATAAAGAGACAATGTCATAGCGCGACAAGAGAAGTATTGCTGCATATCCTCAAGTCTGAGAATATCATCAGCAAATTCAGTGTGATACTGAATGCCCTGCAAACGAAGAAAGAATATTACCACGCTATAATACTGATACTTACTGCCAGCAGATACAATGTCAACATCGATCTTCAGTTCGTGAACCAGGTATTGAATACGCTAAATATCAGAAGTACGAATTTCGATAATAACCTGGCTATAAAGGAGCTCATAGATTTTGAGAGCGATGAGATAAAGATACGATCATCGATAGTTTCGGAAGTGCTGCTGGAGCATGTATCGGAAGTGAAGCCATTGATAGATTCTCTTATAGAGATATGTATGACAGTTGATGAATGGGAGGACGAGACATCTAAGGCCCTGATAAGAGAATATATGAGCTATAGCAACCTGAAGTGGCTGCTGTACAGAAAAGAAAGAGACGTGAATGAGATGATCTTTTATTTTTTTGAGAAAATAAGGAACCTGAAAAGTTGCCGGAACAATCATCATTATTGGTTGCAATGTGCGATACTAGACATTGAGCGACAAAATTTTGAACTCGCACATAAACACCTGGAAACAGCTTACAGCCTTGCTTCTAAGGGAAGAAGGTACAGCCCTGACACCTACAAAATAGTTGATACTTATCAAATAGATAACCAAAAGGCAAATCTTCTGTTAAAGGAGGTGATAGCGCAAAAAGATGCGAACACTGCTATGCTTAAATTCAGGGAAGCGCATAAGACACTTACACGAGCTGCCGATCCTAACCGACTGAGGCATTATCCTTACAAGGTGGCCGACCTATATATCGACTTTCACAGGGTCTTTTATGACCAACTGAGCGATGGCCAGAAACAGAGCCTCATTGATGCTTTTGATGAAATGGTGAAGAAAATGGACGAGTACCTGCGCCAGGTGATACACTACCGGGAGAAAAGCTTCGTTAGTCAAACACGGGCAGATCTGGTGCAACTTATCAGCAATTTCCGGAACCCAAAGGCCGTAGCCAAACCTAGCTGATACTAAGCATGAAATACTGCACGGCCAGTGCATAGCCTTCCAGCCCCAGGCCACTGATGCTGCCCTTGCATTTTGCAGCTATGAAGGATGTTTTGCGATAGTCTTCGCGTGCCAGTACATTGGATATATGTACCTCTACCACCGGTATGCCTATGGCGGCTACGGCATCGGCCAGGGCTATGCTGGTATGGGTGTATGCGCCTGCGTTCAGCACTATGCCATCGGCCTTGCCAATGCAGGCATGCAGGTGGTCTATCAGCAGGCCTTCTACATTGCTTTGGTAATAGCTTACCTCTACCTGCGGAAAACGTGTACGCAACGTGGCCATGTATCCATCAAAGTTCTGCGCACCATATATGGCGGGCTCGCGTGTACCCAGCAGGTTCAGGTTGGGGCCGTTCACTATTGCTATGCGCATTTCTTAATGATGAATTAGGAATGATGAATTAGGAATGGTGGGGAATTTGGAATTTGGAATTTCTTTTTTTGGAATTTCCTTACACGGCTGTGGTATATGTCCTTAGCTCGTTGTAGAGGGTATCGCGCTCTACAGGTATGCGGCCCACGGCCTCTATCATATCGCATAGCTCTTCCGTGCTCAGCGATGGCGACTGCTCTTCCGAGCCGGCCATAGAGTATATCTTGGTAGTATCGTCTATGGTGCCATCCAGGTCGTTGACGCCGAACGATAGTGTGAGCTGTGCCGTTTGCCTGCCCAGCATGGGCCAGTAGGCCTTCAGGTTGCGGAAGTTATCCATGAATATGCGTGCTATGGCATACATGCGCAGGTCTTCTATGATGCTGGTCTCTGCAATGTTCGACATGTCGTTGTCCTTATTGCGGAACTTGAGCGGGATGAAGCAGTTGAAGCCTCCTGTGGTATCCTGCAGCTGGCGCAGGCGGCTCATGTGGTCTACACGGTGTTCGTACTTCTCTATATGGCCGTAGAGCATGGTAGCGTTAGAGTGCATACCCAGCTCGTGTGCGGTCTGGTGTATGTGCAGCCAGCCATCGCCATCTACCTTGTCGGCACATATCACATTGCGTACATCGGGGTGAAATATCTCTGCGCCACCACCCGGCAGCGACTGCAGTCCGGCATCCTTCAGGCGTTGCATACCTTCCTGCGTGGTGAGCTTTGCCTTGCGGAACATATAGTCGAGCTCTACGGCTGTAAAGCCTTTCAGATGCAGATCGGGCCTGTGGGCCCTTATCTTCGATAATAGTTCGCAGAAGAACTCGAGATTCATTTTGGGGTGTACACCACCTACTATATGCACCTCGGTCACAGGTTGGCCATCGTACTTGCGTACTATGTCCAGCATCTGTTCCAAGCCCATTTCCCAGCCCTCATCGCGGTGCTTGTACTGGCGCGAGTAAGAGCAGAAGTTGCAGGTGAACACACAGACATTGGTAGGCTCTATGTGGAAGTTGCGGTTAAAGTATACTTTGCCGCCATGCAGGCGTGTAGCTATATCATTGGCCAGTGCACCTACAAAGCCCAGCTCTCCTTTTTCAAAGAGTATCACGCCTTCCTCTTCGGTGATACGCTCGTTGTTCTTTACCTTATCTGCTATGGCCAGCAGTCTTTTGTCCATTCCCGTGGTCTTGAATACTCCTGATAGTTGCATTGTGCTGTAAATGTCTCATTTACAAAGGTAGAACTATATGCTGACAGATGTTCGAATATAAGATCATATACGCAGTATACATGTTATTATGAGTATTCACATATCTTAATGTGAAACTTATATTTATTTATAAAATAAATTAAATAAATTTTAAAAAATAAGACATTTTAAAAGAAGTGAAAACCTGTCTTTTAAACAATTGTCTATAAAATTATTTAAAATGTAGTTCATTATTAACTTTTAGGAATGTGATGTATAGTTAAAATGTAAACATAGAAATTAATTAACAATTAATTTCAAAAATAGCTATATTTTCTAAAGTAAATGTAACTTTTTAAGAGAATAAATGAATTATATTGCATAAAATGAACTTTTAGTGTTAATATTTTACATCCTTACTATGATATTTATGCTATCGGTCGAAACTTACTGTTAAAAGTTAAAAAAAATACAGTTTATTTTATTTTGTTTTATTCAAAGTAAATATTGAACGAGTTAAAAGTAATTTTCTGTTAAAATTTAAATATGCCCGCCAGAATATAGTACGAGTACCTGATGCGACCATAACTGTGGTCATGTAAGTAAAAAATCAAACAAAATAGTAACCTTTAAAACTTGATGTGTATGAGACGTATTTTTCCGCTTCTCTATTTAATGCTCTTTGTAAGTTTTGCTGGCAAGGCACAGACGTACCTGATGCCCGGTAGTGCTACTACCGCAACATACACCGTTTGTGCCGGCTCTTTCTATGATGATGGGGGGTCATCGTCAAATTACTCTTGTTGCAGTTTCCAGGCCATTACTACATTTTATCCGGCAGTACCAGGCAAAAAGGTACGGTTGGTCTTCAACTCGTTCTCGGTAGAGAATAGCTATGACTGGATGCGTATCTTCAATGGCAACAGCACAGGCGCTACGCAAATAGGTGGTAACTATTATTCCTCTCCCGGTACTATTACATCTTCGGCTGCCGATGGGTCACTGACCGTTCAGTTCCGCTCGGATGTATCAAATACTTATGCAGGCTGGGATGCTACTATCAGCCTAACGGGCACGGCCACCAATCCTATTACCGCTCAGCCTGCAGCAGGGGGGAGTACTGTGTGTATAGGAGGTAGTGGCCCCAGCGTTTCGGTGACAGCTACAGCCACTGTATTAGGACCGAATACCTACCAATGGTATAGAAATGGTACGACCAATTCGAACACCGGAGGCACTATTATAGCCGGTGCAACCAATGCAAGCTATGCACCCAGCCCAATAGTTGTAGGCACCAACTACTTCTATTGTGTAGTGACCAATTCATGCGGTGATGCATTTGCATCCAATACTACATCTGTCGTTGCTATTGCGAAGCCTACTGTAGCAAGCATCACACCCTCATCTTCATCGGTGTGTGTAGGTTCTCCTATTAGCTTCACGGCAGGTGCGGTATCTGCCGCAGGTGCGGGCTCGCTCGTATCTTATAACTGGACCGGACCTAATGGTTTCTCGGCCGCTACTACAGCCAATAACACATCGTTCACACCTGCCTCTACTGCTGCTGGGGGTGTTTACAGCCTTACGGTCAGCTACTCGGTATCTGGTTGTACCAGTTCTCCGGCAGTGGTCACGTCTCCTTCGGTCACGGTAAATAATCCGCCTACAGCTATTACCGGTGGTGGTATCATTTGCCAGAACGCTACTACTACGCTGAATTCTACACCATCAGGCGGCACATGGGCCACAGCCTCTTCAAATGCTACCATATTCAGTGGCACGGGCGTGGCTACAGGAATAAATGCAGGAACGGCCATTGTGACTTACACTGCACCGACCAACTGTTACACTACATATACACTTACGGTGAACCCTCTTCCCACTGCTACGGTGACACCAACATCGGCTGCCGTATGTCTTGGGAACGGTACCGCTTTATCTGTGAATTCTCCTACACCACAGGTATCTCTTCTGAGTCAGAACTTCAATAGTGGGCTTTCCGGCTGGACGATCACTCCGGGTGCAGGTACCGCGGCGCAGTTCTGGCAGATAGTGACTCCCCCAGGCACTGCATCTTTTAATGGAGATGGAACACAGTACCTGCAGGCTGCGGCCATGTTGTCTCCCACATCATCCGTTATCACTTCACCATCATTCTCTACTACAGGTGGTTATGCATCGGTAGCGCTGAAGTTCAATCAGGTTTTGTATTCACAGTCGCCAGATAATGCAGCTTCCATAGAATACTCTGCGAACGGAGGCCCATGGACACAAATAGTTAATCAGACCCCAAGCCCCGGCATCATAAATGATAATGGTAATGATGGCAACTGGAGTGCCGCCAACCCCGAGTTCAATATGGCACTGCCAGCAGGAGCTTTGAATGTAAGTGACCTTAAGCTCAGGTGGGTGTACAACTCCCAAGCGCTGTATTGGCTGATAGACAATATAACTGTAACAGGTGTTTTCCCCGCACCAACGCTTACATGGACGGGGCCCGGTACCATAGTATGTGGTAGCTGTGCTACGGCCACTGTTACCCCTACTGCTACGGGTACCAACAATTATAATATAGCAGTTACTTCCAGTACGGGTTGTATCACCAATACATCTGTGACCGTTACTGCCAACCCGCTACCTGCTGCCATATCGGGCAACCTTACCGTGTGTGAAGGAATGAGCAATACGCTTAGCAGCACTGCCGGCGGCACATGGAACAGCAGCGACCCCAGCAAGGCTACCATAGGTTCGGGTACAGGTGCTCTCAACGGTATTGCTGCGGGTACTACTACCATATCATATACATTCACTACTACCGGCTGCCGCACTACAGCCGTTGCAACGGTACTGGCGGCACCTGCTGCCATTTCTCCGGCTACGGCTTCTGTATGTATCGGTAGCAGTCTGGACCTTGACTGTTCTACCCTCAATGGTGTATGGAGCACCAGCAATGCATCTGTGGCCACTGTGGATGTTTCTACAGGTCTTGTAAATGGTGCCGGTGTCGGTACCGCCAATATCACTTATACAGTGCCTAACGGCTGTATCTCTGTACGTTCAGTAACGGTGAACCCGCTGCCGGCAGCTATCACAGGTGCATCGGCAGTGTGCGTAGATGCCTCTACCACGTTCTCCGACAGTGATCCGCTGGGTACCTGGAGCAGCGCCAATACTGCTATAGCTTCTGTAGACCCTTCTACCGGCAGTGTAACAGGTGTGGGTGCAGGCAATACTGTTATCAGCTACATACTGCCTACCGGCTGTATCGCTATCAAGGGTATACTGGTGAACCCGCAGCCCAATGCCATAAGCGGTGTGGATGCGGTATGCCAGGGTGCCACTACAGTGATGTCGAGCAGCTCGGGTAGCGCTACATGGAGCAGCAGCGCACCCGGTGTGGCGGCTATAGACGGTTCGGGTATCGTTACCACCAACACA
>NZ_BAABFA010000024.1:0-927 GCF_039540515.1 Nemorincola caseinilytica
TCGTTCAGCGGTAATGTGACCATATCTTATACATTCAACACTACGGGCTGCGCAGCAGTGAAATTATTCACTGTGAACCCACTGCCATCGATAAATGGTACACAGAGCATATGTAAGGACGGTACAGTGACCTTTACCGGCTCTATAGCCGGTGGCGACTGGAGCAGCGCCAGCACACTGATAGCTCCTGTGAACATCGCTACAGGCGAGATAACAGGAGCCAATGCAGGTAATACCCGCATTACCTATACACTGCCTACGGGCTGTATAGGTACGCGTACAGTGACCGTGAATGCACTGCCCAATGACATAAACGGCGCCAATGCCGTATGCCAGGGCTCTACTATCTCTATGGTCAATACCAGCGGTGGCGGCAGCTGGAGCAGCAGCAATACAGGTGTAGCCAGCATCAGCACGTTCGGTGTTGTGAGCCCTGTGGCCACTACAGGTACCACTACCATAACATACATGGTGGCAGCAACAGGCTGTTACAAGACAAAAGAAGTGGCCGTGAACCCGCTTCCCGCGCCTATCACAGGTACTACCGTGGTGTGCGAGGAAGGCACTACCACGCTTGCCAGCACTACCACCGGTGGTAGCTGGAGCAGCAGCAATACCGGCGTGATGACGATAGATGCGGGCACAGGCGCTGCCACAGCAGCAGGCGCCGGCTCTGCCAATATCACATATGCCATGCCTACAGGTTGCCGTGTTACAACGGGTGTACAGGTAAATGCACTTCCGGGCGATATCTCAGGTACGCTGTCGGTGTGTGAGGGTCGCCAGACATCACTTACCAGCACATCTGCATCGGGTACCTGGAGCACCTCTGATGCTACAGTTGCTACTGTAAGCGCGAGCGGCGATGTAAGTGGCCTGCAGCCCGGTGTTGCCGATATCACCTACATACTGTCATCGGGTTGTTCG
>NZ_BAABFA010000024.1:1037-1516 GCF_039540515.1 Nemorincola caseinilytica
CAGCAGCATGTCATCGGTGGCCTCTGTGAACGCCTCGGGCAATGTGACCGGCGGCATAGTGGGCAATGCAACGATAACCTATGCGCTTCCCACGGGCTGCCTGCGCACGCAGGCGGTAGTGGTGAACCCGCTCCCTGCTTCCATCACCGGTACGAATACGGTGTGCGAAGGCCTGACGACGGACCTGAACAACTCGACCGCAGGCGGAACATGGACCACTGCCGATGGCTCGATAGCCACAGTGGACGGGAACACCGGTCTTGTTACCGGCGGCGCTGCAGGTGTTACCAGCATCATCTATACACTGCCTACAGGCTGCAGCCGCAGCCGCGCACTTACGGTGAACGAGACACCTGATAACATTGGCGGCACCCTGTCGGCCTGTCCTAACGGCACGAGCCAGCTGAGCAGCAGCCCCAATAATGGTACCTGGTCATCGGGGGCATCATCTATAGCCGGTATCAGCAGCACAGGCCTTG